>NZ_JBSYVT010000003.1:0-221508 GCF_054112845.1 Acinetobacter sp. NigerLNRRAM0016 | reverse complement strand
GTAACTATTACAGAGAATCAGCAAACCCTGCATTTAGCCGAAACCAGTGCAATTGCGGAATGGCTGAGTCATCATTCTCAGCGTTTAGGTGCGATGGATTTAGACCAAGCAGCATTAGCAGACGACTACTATTGGAAAAACTTTGCAGAAGCCTCATTTATGCCAAATTTGGCGCTCAAGCAAATCTTTGCTCAGCTGAGCCTGCGTACACCTTGGCCTGTGCGTTTTATTCTGCGTGGCATTCAATATGCCTTTAACCAAGGCTATTTAAACCCCTTGTTGCGACAACAAATACAGGTCATTCACCAACATCTCACCGCAAACACATGGATTGCAGGTTCTCAATTCACCATTGCCGATATCTTGCTGTGGTTTCCACTACAAGCGTGCACCCATCTAGATGCACGCTATGCAGATTACCCTGCAAGCAATCGCTATTTACTTCGGATTCAAGACAGACCAGCCTTTCAACGCGCTTTATGAAAAGGTGACTGGTCTGCCTCAACTTACAAACAGTACTGGTCCGTAGCAAACGAATCCTATGCGCTCTTGCGCGAGTTAATTTGCCCTTGAATCACGGCTTTTAAATTGCCCTTCACATAATGGAAGAATACTTTCAGTGGGGATAGTTTTGGATTTGGGCGCTTACCTTGGGCAATCGACTTAAATTGCGCGGCATACCAAATAATTTCCATAATCGCCATTTTATCGACCATTGGAATACCTGTTTTAATTTTATCCACGGCATAACGAACATCTTGCCCAACCAGCAAACGATCGGCTAAATCCGTTTCGACAGCAAATGGACGTGCAATGCCAATAAAGTCACACGCCCCACTTTCCAGTGCAGCATTCATGCCTTGAGCGGTGCGGAAGCCACCCGTCACCATCAGATGACAACCGACTTGTTTTCGAATCTTTTCGGCAAAATCGAGGAAATAGGCCTCTCGCGCAATAGTGCTGGCTTTACGTTTGTCTTCCTTAGCACCAGCCATTGCAGGTGCTTCATAGGTACCGCCAGAAATCTCAATCAAGTCAATGCCTGCAGCATCCATCGCTTTGAATACGGCAATCACATCTTCTTCGCTAATACCACCACGCTGAAAATCGGCCGAATTCAGTTTGACCGAAATAATAAAATTATCTGAAGTTGCTGCACGTACTGCTTGATAGATCTGCATCAGGAAGCGCATGCGATTTTCAATACTGCCACCCCACTGGTCTTGACGCTTGTTGGTCAAAGGCGATAGAAACTGGCTAATCAGATAACCATGTGCGCCGTGCAATTGCACCCCTTCAAATCCAACTTTTTCACAGACCTGTGCCGAACGCGCGAAACGTTGAATAATTTCCAAGATTTCGTCTTCTGTTAATGCTCGCGGCGTACCAAACGTCGTTGCCAACATTGGGCTAAATGGGACTGCTGAGGGTGCAACCGTTTCTTTATTCAAGCCTTTCGGGCATTGTCGACCGGGATGCGACAATTGCACCAACTGCACCATGCCATAGTGTTGACCCAAATTCGCCCATTGGCGCAGTTGCTCAAGATCACGTTCAGATTCAACCACCACCACACCTGGTTCATTCTTGGCACGGATATCAACCATGACATTGCCTGTAATGGCACACCCCAAGCCCCCTTTTGCCCAAGCCTCATATAAGCCCAAATGTAAATGATTCGGCTGCCCTGCAGGGTTGGCGAGTGCCTCACTCATTGCCCCTTTGATAATACGGTTTTTAAATGTGGTATTTCGAATCTGTAAAGGCTCAGCCATATGGCTCATGGGTATTCCTCATTCTTTTATTTAGAGGTTTTACTCTAAAGTGTTTCCCTAAGAGGTCAAGTCATTTTTGACAATTTGTTTTGTCAACTTTATCAATTTAACTGTACTGGCTTGCTTGAATCAGTTGCTGCGTATAGGGACTTTGTGGATAGGTAAATAATGCTTCAGTCGTCTGCATCTCGACCACTTGAGCATCACGCAGCACCAAGACTTTTTGCGCTATGGCACGTACTACATGCAAATCATGGCTAATCAATACATAGCTCAATTGATACTGCTGCTGTAAACGGCGTAATAGCTGCACGATTGCTCGCTGAGTGCTGCGGTCTAAAGATGAGGTCGGTTCATCTAGAATCATCAAATGTGGCTTTAACACCAAGGCACGCGCCAAAGCGACCCGTTGCCGCTGCCCACCCGACAGCTCATGCGGATAACGCAATTTAAAGCTATCATCCAATTCAACATCAGCCAAAGCCTGACTCACTTGGGTAGCAACCTCACGTTCTTGTTGCTGCCTAACCGTTAACCCTTCCGCAATAATCTGCTCCACAGTTAAACGTGGGTTCAAACTGCTAAATGGGTCCTGAAAAACCATCTGAAAGTTGGCGCGCAATGGACGTAATTGTTTTTGATTCAAGGCATTTAAATTCTGCTGTTGAAACCAGATTTTCCCATGACTCTGAATTAAGCGTGCAATCGCCAAAGCCATTGAACTTTTACCCGAACCACTTTCCCCCACTATGCCCAAACACTCGCCTTGTTGTAATTCTAGATGGTCAATTGCAACAGCGGTGTGCTGTCCAGTGACACGATTCAACCAGCCTTGCTTGATGGGATACTGCACCAACAACTGTTCTAGTTGCAGTACTGGCATGGTCAGAACGGGCGCTAATGCTTGACCAAAATCATGATTCATCAATTCACAGGTATAGGGCGTTGCCGGATATTGAAAGACCTGCTCAGTCGTGCCTTGCTGTTCGACGTGCCCCTGATTCATCACAATCACTTCATTTGCATACTGGCGAACCAGATTCAAATCATGACTAATCAAAATCAGTGACATCTTGCGTTGCTGCTGTAAGGTCTTTAACACATCCAGAATTTGTATTTGCAGGGTGACATCCAAAGCGGTGGTCGGTTCATCCGCAATCAAAATCTCAGGATCTAGCGCTAAAGCCGCGGCAATCATCACTCGTTGTCGCTGCCCACCTGAAAGTTGATGCGGATAGCGCTTTAACATGTGTTCGGCAGAAATGATGCCCACATCCTGCAATAACTGCAGTACTTTTTGACGTACCTGCTGTTTGGATAAGCCTTGTAAAATTAAGACCTCTCCGACAATTTTTTCCACCTGATGTAAAGGATTCAGTGCAGTCATCGGGTCTTGGAAAATCAGGGCAATTTTTTGTCCACGAATCCTTTGCAGTTGCTGAGCTGGACAGGTCAATAAATTAATACCGGCATAGATTGCAGAGCCAGATCGGTTCAAACTTTGGGGCAATAAACCCAACAATGCCAGACAAGTAATGGTTTTCCCCGAACCACTTTCCCCCACCAAAGCCAGTGTCTGCCCCTGATGTAACTGAAAGGATAAATTCTCGAGCAAAATAGCCTGCTCATGTCGGATCTGCAGCTGCTTGACCTCAAGAACAACAGTGGTCGATTGATTACTGTCTTGGATCGAATGCATCGCGTGCCGCCTCCCCAATATAAATTAACAGCGACAACACAATGGCCAAAGTAAAGAAACCAGCCAAAGCCAACCATGGCGCATCTAAGTTATTTTTGCCTTGTAGCAAAATTTCGCCCAGCGATGCGGTATCTGCAGGCAACCCCAGTCCGAGAAAGTCCAACGCAGCCAAAGCGGTAATATTGGCCGTTAACATAAATGGTAATTGCGACAAACTGGAACTGATGGCATTGGGTAAGATATGTCGCACCATAATTCGCAAATCGGACACGCCCAAAGCACGCGCGGCTCGAACATAATCTAGATTACGCGCACGTAAAAATTCTGCTCGAACTAGATTGACTAAGGTGGTCCAGCCGAAAAACAGCATGATTAAAAATAACCAGTACACGCTTGGGGTAAAGATACTGACCAGAATCATCACCATAAACAGCATAGGTAAGCCACCCCAGACTTCCAGTATTCGCTGTCCGATCAAGTCGATCCAACCGCCATAATAGCCCTGTATCGCCCCAACAAAAATCCCGATGACGGCCGACAATAAGGTCAAGGCAAACCCAAATAACAGAGAAACACGTAAGGCATATAAAATTCGAGCGAACACATCACGCCCCTGATCATCCGTGCCTAGCCAATTTTGCGCACTCGGTGCAGAGGGAACAGGCACAGCCAAATCCAAATTAGGTGTTTGAGCTGCATAACGAATCACAGGCCAAATGGCCCAGCCATGATCGTCAATCAATTGCTGTACCACGGGATCTTTATAGTCCGCTTCAGATTCAAATACCCCGCCAAAGGTAGTTTCGGGATAAGCCTTAAAAACAGGAAAATACAAAGCTTGTTGATATTTCACCAACAACGGCTTTTCATTGGCAATCAGGTTGGCACCCAAAGACAACACAAAAATCAGGCTAAATAAAATGAAGCAGCAATATCCCAAACGGTTTTGTCGAAAGCGCTGTAGCCGTGCTTGAATCATCGGGGACATTAGTGCGTACCTCGTGATTCAAAATCAATCCGTGGATCAATCCATTGATATAGCACATCACAGATTAAACGCAGGATTAAACCCAATAAGGTAAAGATAAATAATGTGCCGAAGATGACGGGATAATCGCGCTGAATAATCGCCTCAAAACCCAATAAGCCCAAGCCATCTAGATTGAAAACAATCTCAATAAATAAATTACCGACAAAGAAAATCCCAAGTAAGGCCTCGGGTAAACCCGCCATAATCACCAAAATGGCATTACGAAACACATGCCCATACTGGACTTGAGACTCGCTCAATCCTTTGGCACGTGCAGCCCAAACATAGGGCTTATTCAGCTCTTCCAAAAACGAGTATTTGGTTAAATACGCCAGACTGGCAAAGCCCCCCAACACCATCGCCAAGATTGGCAGGCTTAAGTGCCAAAAATAGTCACGGATTTTAGCCAACAGACTGAGTTGCTGGAAATTGTCCGAAACCAGCCCTTGTAGTGGAAACCACTGAAAATAACTACCACCCGCAAAAAACACGATCAGTAAAATGGCAAAAACAAAGGCAGGCACAGCATAACCCATCGCCAAGATTAGAGAGGTGGTTTTATCAAACAGCATGCCATGTTGTTTGGCTTTTCGAATCCCCAATGGAATGGCAATTAAATAAATCAGCAAGCTACTCCAGAGCCCCAGCGAAATTGAAACGGGCATTTTTTCCCAAATTAATTGGGTCACGGGCTTATCTTTGAAAAAACTGATGCCGAAATCAAAACTCAGATAGTTTTTCAACATCACAGCAAAGCGGATATACGCTGGTTGATCAAAACCATACTGCGCTTCAATTTGCCGAAGCATATCCTCACTAAGCCCCTTGGCACCTTGATAATTGCTACTTTCAGGTGCAATACCCGCTTTAACCGCTTGCAAGCGTTGAAAAGACTCGGCTTGTTGAATGGCACGCTCAACAGGTCCACCCGGGGCAATCTGAATCACAGCAAAGTTAATGCATAATATTAAAAATAAGGTCGGAATAATCAGGAATAGCCTTTTTAGAATATACGTACCCAATTGCGTATCCTTATTTTTTCATGATTTAAACGTCTGACTAAGGTATCACTTAAAATAACCTAACAGCCCTCTCGCTTTATTTACCGAGGTAGTGGCTGACTTTTTTAGCTTGTACTCGATCACTCCACCAATAATCCAAACCCAAGGACAATTTCGGTTTCACTTTCGGCTGATGATACATGTTCCAATAGGCATACCAATTGTCATTTTTACCATAAGTCAGGATTTGATAATAACCTGCGCGCAACAAACGATCCAAAACTCGGGTTCGCACAATCAATTGTTCTCGATTCGGTGCTTGTATGACCTGTTGTACCGCATGATCAATGGCGTCATTTTGAATGCCCGCATAATTATAGTTCCCAAACTCACGTGCGGCACCACTACTCCACATTTGCGCTTGCTCACTGCCTGGGGTCAGCGACTGCGGCATTTCCAACGTGGTCACATCAAACTCGTAGCGACGCATACGTTCCATATATTGCGATACATCCACCTGACGTAATTTGACATTGATTCCGAGTTTTTTCAGATTACGCATCCACGGCATGACGGTACGTGGTGCACCTTCTTGATAGAGCAAAACTTCAAACTGAACTGCACGCCCGTTTTTACTATACAACTGCCCCTGCCGATACTGATAACCTGCTTTTAGCAAGATATTACGGGCATGCAGTAAATTCGGACGATTAAAACCACCTGCATCGGACACAGGATATTTCCAGTTAGACAGCACGCCTTGCCGTTGCAATGGATGGAGCTTGGATAAATAAGGCTGCAACAGTTTCAATTCCGCAGCACTCGGTTGTCCTGTTGCCGCCAACTCACTGCCTTGAAAATGGCTTTGTAGACGTTGATACTGCCCATAAAATAAGGCTTTATTTAGCCATTCAAAATCGTAGGCATAACTCAGCGCCTGCCGTAAATAAATGTCATTCAATGGCACTTTACGGGTATTCAATACCAGACTTTGATTGACCACAGGTCTTGCCAGCCGCTGGCTATATTGCTTGACCATTCCCACTTTTACCGCAGGAAATTGATAGCCTGTGACCCATGTTTTGGTTTTCTTTTCTTCGTGCAAGGTATATTGCCCCGACTTGAAACCTTCAAAGGCAATGTCGTTATTCCGATAGTACAAATATTGCATGCGATCAAAATTGTAACGCCCGCGATTGACCATTAAGTCTTTCGCCCAATAATTTGGATTACGTTTATAAGTAATGCTCCGCCCCGCATCAATGCGTTCAATTAAATATGGACCCGAGCCTAAAATCGGTTGCAGGGTAATTCGGGTGAAATCTTTATTTTTCCAATCTTGCTTGGAATAGATCGGCAGACTCGCCACAATCAGCGGCATTTCCTTACTTTTACTGGTTTTAAAACTAAACTTCACCTGAGATTTGGATAGTACTTCAGTTTTAGCCAAATTGGACAAATACATCTGCAAGCCTAAATTGGCTTTGGTTTGATAAGCATCGAAACTGAATTTGACATCTTCAGCCGTGACAGGCCTGCCATTACTGAAACGCGCTTGCGGGTTCAAATGAAAAATAATGAATTGAGGATTAGCTGGATCAAAGGTGACTTGATTGGCCAACAAAGGATACATCACCCCTGTTTCATCCAGCGAATTATCCATTAAGGTATCAAATAAATAATTCACACCCTCGGTGGCACTGCCTTTGCCATTCATCGTGTTGAGATTATCAAAAGTACCGATTGCCGCAGTACTCAGATAGCCACCTTTAGGCGCCTGCGGATTGGCATAAGGCATCGCCTTTAAACCTGCATATTTCGGAGGACTATGCACAGCAATATAAGGCGTGGTCTGTACAGTCGACCACGCCTGCTGCATAGCCATCATGCTGCTCGCATAGAGCAAGCAAATGGCAATTGTTTTGCTCGTCATTTGCACGGCAAACCTATCAGCGACGTGAATTAAAGATTCGGAACTTTAATCACATCGCCAATTTTCAATTGTGCTGTTGGCTTCATATCATTCATTTCAGCCAAAGCACTGGCTTCAACCCCGTAACGCGTAGCCAAACGAATCAGATTATCCCCTGATCTAACTTTATAGTCTTTCACTGTTTTCGGAATCAAGATGCTTTGACCGACTTGTAAACCTGTACGCGGACTTAAATCATTCAAGCTTGCCAACTCAGACACTGAAATGCCCACACGACTGGCAATCAAATTCAGTGACTCACCCGATTTCACCGTATATTTCTCAGTATCTTTGCTACTCACACTGCTCTTTTTCGGGCTGCTGTCCGCTTTGGTGATGGTTTTCGTCGGTAAATCACCATCAACTTTTAAACGCTGCCCGACACGTAAAGAAGCATTGGTCGAAAGATCATTGAGTGCCGCCAAATAGCTTAACTGCAAGTGATATTTCTTGGCAATGCTGCCCAAAGTCTCACCCGATTTCACCACATGAATATCTTTTTCAGCAGTAGTTGTCGTACTTTCTTTCTCAACCTCAGCTACTTCACCAGTCAGCTTGAGGCGCTGACCGACACGGACATTGGCATTACGCCCAATCCCATTTAAGTTCGCCAGATTGTCTTGGCTTAAATTGTATTTGCTGGCAATGGCAGACAAGCTGTCACCCGATTGCACCACATAGGTTTCAGGCACTGTCGAACCCGCAAGCACCTTAATGCTTTGCCCCACATACACGCCACTATTACTCGAAATTTGGTTAAGCTCGGCCAAATCACTGAGTGACATTTTAGACTGTGCTGCAATGCTATACAGGGTATCCCCACGCTGAACTTTATACGTTTCAGTTTTTATGCTCGGTGCAGATTTCACGGCATCAATTTTCACTGCCGCTTTTTCTGAAGATGAAGCCTCATCATTCACGCTATTCAACGGAACATTAATTTTCTGTCCAACCAACAAGTTACTGCCCGCATTCAAACCAGGGGTTAAATCTGCCAGCTCCTGATTCGACAATGCGTAACGGTCAGCAATCAGCTTCAAATACTCGCCACGTTTTACCACATAAGACTTGGTTTTAATGCTGCTCTTGCTTGTCGCTTTTTCAGTCGTATTTTTTGCGCTATTAGCACTATTGTCTTTTAACGATAATTTCTGACCCACAAACAAACCACTGGTCACAGTTAAATCGTTATAGTCTGCCAACTGTTTGACCGAAAGACCAAACTGGCTCGCCACACTGGTCAAGTTATCATTGGCTCGCACCACATAGCTCTCAGGCTTGCTATTGGTCGTAGAGGTACGCTCCTGAACCGGTTTGGCATCGTATAAATAAATACTGGTCCCTACAAACAAGGTCGCATTCGGATCAATCTGATTCCATTTCGCGATATCGCGCCAGTTCACCCCATTTTTCAGCGCAATGGTTGCTAAAGTATCACCCGATTGAACGGTATAGGTTGTACGCTTGCCTTTTGGTGGCACAACCACAATTTCCGAAGCTGTTTTGACATAGTTCTTGTCTTTATTTAGCTGTGCTTCATCAGAATCAAGTTTGGTATTGTCTGTCACCGACTTTGGATAAGAGAAGCCTTTGGTTAACTCTTTGCCTTGTTGTTCAGCAACCGATTGACTGGTCTGAATTGCGGTCAGCTTAATCTTGCCATCATAAGGATCGACAATTTCAGTACCTTGTGGCGCAATTTCCTTCAGTTCTGCAACCACTTGTTCCTGTTCTGCTTTGGTCGCTACAGGTTGTAACACCTGTTCCACTGTTTTGGTGGCATCCTCGGCTTGAACCGCTGCCCTAATTTGTTCGCGCTCAGCTGCTGAAATCGGTGGTTCAACACTGACTGGCTGTACATTCTTGGCTGGCGTGACAGCAACAGGGATACGCGGCGCACTCGGTACTACCGTACTCGAAGCAAAAGCAGCTAAAGCATCCGCACCACGTGGCGTAGTCGATAATGGTCGCCCTGTATTGGTCGAAACCGTGGTTTTGGTGGTGGTATCCGTCGTTTTAGTGGTGTTGCTTGCGACCAATACTGGCGGTGCCGATTTACTTGGAGTGATTGTTGTCGTAGTCGAACTATTCGAGATAGGAGCAGTACTTGCCCATAAACCACCTGAACTCGATTGCAGTTTAGACAGTTTTGCATCTACCGTAGGGCTAATATCCGCAGGAATCAAAATGCGCATCGGGCTACCACTGTCAATGCGGTCACCACGATGTCCAGGGTTCAGTGCATACAGTTCTGCACGGCTTAAACCTGTAATTGCAGCCACATCATTCAGATTTGCAGGACCCACCGTGATTTCTCTAAAGTGAGGTCGGTTGGCAATTGGCGGTAAGCTCACACCATAGGCATTCGGATTTTTAATAATTTGTGCAACTGCCAAGAAACGCGGTACATAGTTCATGGTTTCTTGAGGTAAGCGTAATGACCAGTAATCGGTTGGCAAGCCTGCCTCGCGGTTACGGTTAATCGCTTGTTGAATACGACCCGGACCCGCATTATAAGCTGCTAAAGCCAATTCCCAAGAACCAAACTGGTTATAGAGACTGCCTAAGAACTCATAGGCGGCACGCGTCGACTCGACCACGTCACGACGACCATCATACATGCCCGTCTGTTTTAGCCCGTAAATACGCCCAGTACTTGGAATAAACTGCCATAAACCTGCCGCTGCCGCACTACTGGTTGCCGCTGGGTCATAAGAACTTTCAATAATTGGCAACAGTGCCAATTCAGTGGGTAAACCACGGCGCTCTGCTTCTTTCACAGTATGGTAAAGATAACGTGATGCACGCGCACTCAAACGATCAATATAAGGCTGACGAGAAACAAACCAATTTCGCTGTGCTTCAATTCGCGGATCCCAATGATTGGTATCCATTTTGAAACCCACGGTCATGCGTTTCCACACATCACCATGTTTTAAAATGAGTAAACGATCCCCTTCCACGGCACGCATATCCGTCGCAGACAAAAGATCTTCTAAAGAATCTAAGCTATTTGCATCTAAATAATTGGAGCCAACCTGTTTTGATGATGCAGCCTTGGTCGCACTTTGGCTCGATGCACAACCTGTGGTTAATCCTAATGCAGCGAGTGCAGAACCCAATACAGTAATCTTAAATAATGTTGGAACCGAGGGCTGCCACAAGAACGTGGTTGGTTTATACATAAAAAAATCCAAACAACTCGTATAAAATTTATTTTTTAGCACTGCCATTGTAGTGAAGCACAGCAGAGACTCAAGGCAATAATTTAGCGAGATTCTAGGATAAATGTTACAAGAAATTAAAATTTAACCATGTAATACACTTCCCAAGCACAAATGCGTTATACAATATAAGATTGAATTCGCTTCTGTTAATTTTCTTTGCTGGCTGGATGATCCTGTATGTCTGAAACAATTACGCTCTATGTCGATGGCGCTTGCCGTGGAAATGGTAAAGATGGCGCACTCGGAGGTTGGGGAGCCTATATCGTTACAGAGCACGAAGAACGTAAAATCTTCGGGGGTGAAACGCAAACCACCAACAACCGTATGGAGCTGACTGCCGCGATTGAAGGTGTGCTGGCCTGCCCGAAAACAGCCAAACTGATTATTTGGACCGACTCCAACTATGTCAAACAAGGCATTACCGAATGGATTCATGGATGGAAAAAGAAAAACTGGAAAGACGTCAAAAATCCAGACTTATGGCAAAAGTTGGATAGCGTCTGTCAAGGTCGCGAAATTGAATGGAACTGGATTAAAGGTCATGCAGGTCATCCTGGCAATGAAATGGCAGATCAACTGGCCAATTTAGGTGCAGACCAAGCCGCAAAAACCTTAACAGCAGCCACAGCCACCCCTACAGAAGATAAAAAAAAAGCGGAATCTGACTGGCTGTTTGACGACCCTTTCGGACTAGATTTCGCAGCTGAAGAAACCGAATTGGCTGAACCTGAAATCATTGAAGAAATTACGGAGACCATCATTCACGTGGAAGCTCCTCCAGCGGCTCAGACTTCTACAACAGCAACAACGACCAGTTCTCATCCGCAGATTGTGATTACACCCGCAACCGTAGAAGCTTTTGGTCCACGACAACTCATTCTGGATACGGAAACCACGGGTTTCTATTTCCAAGACAGTGACCGCATTATCGAAGTGGGCGCGATTGAAATGATCAATCGCAAACTCACAGGCAGCTCGATTCATATTTATATCAACCCTGAAAAAGAAGTGGGTGATTCGGTCAATGTCCACGGTATTACTGATGAGTTTTTAACAGACAAACCGAAGTATGCAGAAATTGCCGATGTGCTGTTTGACTACCTAAAAGGCGCAGAAATTATTGCGCATAACGCGACCTTCGATATGAACTTCTTGGACATGGAGTTTAAACGTACAGGTCATGGTCCACTCTCTGAGGTTTGTGAAGTTACCGATACTTTAGCCATGGCGAAAAGTAAGCACCCGGGACAGAAAAACTCCTTGGATGCGTTGGTACGACGTTATGAAATTGCACAACGCGACCGTACCTTCCATGGCGCATTGCTCGATGCTGAAATTCTGGCAGATGTGTATTTAGCCATGACGGGCGGACAGGTTTCCTTCGATATGGATGCCCTGTCGCAAAGTGAAGAGCAACAAGGTTCGAGTGGCAGACGTCAAATTGATGAAACAGGTCTCGCTGTAATTTTACCTTCAGATGAAGAATTGGCTGCACATGAGACTTGGGTCAAACAAATTGAGGAAAAACAGGGCAAACCTTGCTTTTTTTCAAAATAATTTCTAGAGATTCTGTTATTTTTTGTATTTAAACCTTAGGGACATCAGTTATAGTTAAACACAAGAAATAACGCTCTAACTCAGCCAAACATAAACAGATAATACATTAGGAAAGGTGCAGATAAATGTCTTACCAAACCTCTATTCATTTTGATCCAACGGCCTTACTGATAATAAAAAATGAGGTTGATAACTCGATCAAGTTAGTTGAAGCTGCGGTCAGTACCTTGGCAGAAGATCATACCCTACCATTTGGTATTGATGATGCACTGAATCAATTTGAACAATGTGCGCAAGTTCTAGTGTTAATCGACATGCCAAACTTAGGGCAAATTGCCCAGTATTCTGCTGAACTGATGCGCAAAATCATGGCAAATCCAGAAAACATCAATACACAGGATGTGGTCGCACTCAGTGAAGGCACCACCATGCTGAAACGCTATATTGAGTTTATCTGCTTACGAGAAGTTAAAATTCCTCAGTTCCTGCTCGATACCCTCAACCGTCTGGAACTTGCCTTAGGTAAACCACTCACGCATGAAGGTCATCAGCTTGAATCACTGTTAAACACTGTTCAGCCAAACTTCCAGTTACCAACCATTCCGACCCTTGAAAAGTCTGAATATGTACATCGTTTATATAAACTTGCATTACATAAACTACTGAAGCAGCAAGAAACTGAACTCGATTTACAGGCAATTCGAATTGTCGGTGCTTATCTGGCTGGTTTAGCAAATCAGTTACCAAGCCAACAATACTGGGGGCTGGTACACGTTGCTTTCAACCAAATTGATAATTTACTGTTTACCGATGCCCGCTTACGCAGCCTGATTGACATCGAACGTAATATGGCCGCATTTTTTCTTGCGCCTGAAAGCTTCAATGCCGACTTAAAAGACCTGTCGAATATTCTGAGCTTGTGTATTAGCCAAGAAGATGAGTCAGCACAAAGCATCCGTGACCAACTCAATATTGGTGATGATGCACTCACCGACACGCAACTGCATGTATTTAGTCGCCATCTATATGGTCCTGACTTTAATACCATTCACACCATTAGCGGACTTGTAACCACTGAAATGGCACAAATTCGTAATGAAATTGAATACAACTACCAAACCATGTCGGTAGAAAAGACACAAGAGTTACAGGCTAAAATTAAAGAATTAGCGAATATTTTCAAAGTCTTAAATCTGAATGAAGCCTATCAAGACTTATCTCGTCAGGCTGAAACATTGAATCAGACCGATGTATTAAAAGATGAAAACTTTGCTCAACAATTGATGAAAGGCATCTTATCTGCCATGAATTCAATTGGCATTCTTGAACGTCATCATACCTCGAACCGTTTACAGCTTCGCGTGAACAACATGAATGTTTCACTGGATCGTCTTGATGAAGCACATGAAGCCTTGCTGAACGAAACCAAAACCTTGGTGGACAGTTCTGCAACCAGTTTGGTGCAATATCTCCAAGATCAATTCTTGGGTGCTTTAGGCAATCTCCCTGCTCAGTTACATGAAATCAGTGGTGCGCTGTTGTTCCTCAATTCTGCAGAAGGTCAACAAGCCTTAAAAAATGCTGCAAATTTTGTACAACAAAAGCTTGAGGTTTCGGGCAGTATTTCTCAACAGGAAGTGAATTACATTTTGGACACTTTAGCGGGTGCTGAAATGATGATTGACAACCTGAAGAACAAACAGCCTGTATTACACTCAATGTTTGATGTAGCATTAAACAGCAGTCAAAAACTAAACGCCGAAGTAGCCGCCTAATGTCAGAACTATCACTTGCTTATATTTTTCATCAACAACAACTTCTGGTCGATGATCAGCTCCAACTGCCTAAAGTTGAGCGTTTAGCAAGTGATCTGCATTTACACACGGGCAATACTGTCATTGCCCGTGATCTTCTCGCCCATGAAAGCATTCCAGACGGCTTACAGTTGGTGCCTATTCGCCAGCTACTAACCCAATGGACCACCAAGCAGTTTGAACAAGCCAGTCGTGCGCTACAACTCCTCGAGTGGCGCCGCAATCACAAATTCTGTAGTCATTGCGGGCATGAAACGCAAGTACATGCCACTGAATATGCCATGATCTGCCCCGCTTGCCATTATCATCAATATCCACGCGTGCAACCCTGCGTCATTACCGTGATTACCCGCGGTGAAGATGAAATCCTTTTGGCCAAGAACGCAAAAAATACCAACAATATGTATGGTCTGATTGCGGGCTTTGTCGAAGTGGGTGAAACCCTGGAAGATGCGGTCCGTCGTGAGACTGAAGAAGAAGTCGGTTTAAAGCTCAAGAATATTCAATATTTGGCGAGCCAGCCATGGCCCTTCCCAAGTAATTTAATGATTGCCTTTCGTGCTGAATATGCCGCGGGTGATATTGCATTACAAGAAGAAGAAATCAGCGATGCGCAATTTTTCAAATTTGACCAACTCCCTCAGATTCCATTCAAAGGGAGTATTGCACACGCCATGATCATGCATGTGACTCAAGGACAGCCTGTTGCAGATGACACGCATCTATGGCTTTAGCGCTTCCTCAATTGCCACCAAAATTTGTTCTTTGGTTTCGAAATAACGGCTGAACAAACTCGAGACTGATCCCATCACAGTAATGTGTCCTGTGCGAGGAATGACAATCATTTTACTGTGATTGCCTTTTTCTTTGAGCACGCGATCAAAGTCTTCCGTATTGTTGTGCCCTACAATTTGGTCATTCTCTGCCATCACCAAATAATGCTTGATGCTGTTAGATGCGACAAAGTAGTACGGCATGACCTGCTGGAAAGGCACACTTTGATCAAATGCCTCTGCACAGAGTGGGTCACCTTTATAATCAAAATGATAAGGACCCGCAACGCCAATGATGGCGCGGATTTGTGCGCGGCACTGTAGTTCATACTGCTGTGGATGATAAACGGCTGACATGACATTAAATGCCCCAGCCGAATGCCCCATCAACACCACATTATCGGTACGAATTGCCAGCTTATGCTGATGCATACTCAAGAAATTGAGTGCGAGGGTCAAATCATCCACATAGCTAGGGAAAATATACTGTGGTGCAAGATGATAGTTAATCACAGCAACATCATAACCTTCACGAGCAAAAGCTTCCCCCACAAAGCGGTAAGAACTTTTATCTCCGTGCGTCCAAGCGCCCCCATGCACAAATACAATAAGGGGTTGGTTCAACTGCGGTTTATGGGCTTTGAATAAATCGAGACGATGACGTGCTTTTAAGCCATAAGCAATGTTTTCATGCAGTGTATATCCCTCGCGCGGTGTGAGTTGATTCAATGCATAGCTGCCGACATCGTAGATGCGAAAGTCTCGAATAAAATCTTTCGCAGTCCCCACGGTGTCATTTAATTGTCTAATCCAATATTCGGATTTATTGAACATTCGTCGGTTCTACCTGATCTGGGTCAATAGCTACAGGCGTTTGAACTTCGGGCTGCGCATTACTGGCTACAGGGCTTACCAAACTAGAATTTATTGATTTCTGTCCTTGATCGACATTATCAACCAATGTCACGATTTTAGTGACGTTACCCACTTGCTGTAACACGTTGTTCAAATCATTGATTTCAGCATTATTCAAACGCCCCATCACGTACAACACACCATCTTCAGTATGTACACGGACTTTGCTGTCTGCAACCACTGGGGCTTTCATAATTAAACCACGTGTATTTGCCGTCGCAGTCGCATCTTGCATAATGGTGTTATAACCAATTTTATCACCTACAGTGATAAAATTATGCACATTTTTTACATCACTCATCGCGCGGACATTGTCTTCAGCCAGTTGTTTTAAATGCTGATCTGGCACTTGCCCAGTCAATAATACGTTGCCATAAAAGCTTTCGATATTGACGCGTGACTGTTTAAAACGAGAATCTAATTTATATAAATTAATATTCGCTGTACGTTCAATTGAGGAATCAATAAAGACCTGTCCAAGTGAGCGTACCCCACTTTCTGTTCCAACTGGTGCAGTCCCTGTACCACCTGAAATAAAACTCGCACAGCCCGTTAAACTAAGACCTGCGACACAAAGCACTGTCATTGCAATACGATTCAACACTCAGCAAGACTCCTCACTTATTTCATTCATTTTTCTATAGCATTGATGCTTCCTGTTCCTTCAAAGATTAATGAACTCTGAATCAAAAGTAAAAGCATTTTCTATCCATTGCAGATCATAAGTGAAACTGGAAAAGTCATACTGTACTGTTTTTGAAAATTGTTGATAAAAATCAAAACAAATCACATCAAATCGACAATAGAACTGCTCATATTCAGGATATTCATGTAAAAAACACAGCGCGGTTTTAATTAATTTACGCTGTTTCGATGCGGATACCACTTCATTGGCATGTCCAAAGCGGGTCAAAGCACGTGCCTTCACCTCTACCAAGAGCAATTCCTCGCCTTGTTGCACCACCAAATCCAGCTCACCATAACGGCTATGATAGTTTTGCTGCACCAAATGAAAACCCTGCTGCTGTAAAAGCATGAGTGCTTCTTTTTCCGCCCAATCACCAAGGGCTTGCGCTGTTGTTTTGCCACTCAATTTTTCTGATCCATTTTTATTACAAACATCTGTTTTAATTTTCATCTTAAGAAACTGATTTTTATGTTGATCTATAATCATTCTAGTGGAAATCAGGATCAGTTCACAAATGTAAAGCGGTGATGACATTTATGAAAAATCTGTATTTTCATCCTGTTTGAGCTTTGCTCATGCTTCAATCTGCATCGCAGAACATAATGCTACAGGCTGAATAGTCCACGACCATCGAATCTAATTCGCGTCTAGCGCGTGGATTCAGGTAGAATAGGCATATTCTTACGCGTTAGGGAATTCCTTTTCCCGCACAACTTTTAGCGCATCATTCTTTTATTTATTCATTTTTTTGGCATGGAGACTTCACATGAGTGCTCAGTTATTTGTTGTAGCCACCCCGATCGGGCACTTAGATGACATGACTTTTCGTGCAATTGATACCTTAAAATCTGTCAGCGTCATTGCGGCTGAAGATACCCGCACCTCGGCGCAATTACTGAAACATTTTAATATTTCGACCCCGCTGACGGCCTGCCATGACCACAATGAAAGTAACAAAATAGATATTTTGGTGCAACGCCTGTTAAAAGGCGAAAATATGGCATTGATTAGTGATGCGGGCACCCCCTTAATTAGCGACCCTGGTTTTAAACTGGTTCGTGCTGCACAAGAGCATGGCATTCGTGTAATTCCAGTCCCTGGTGCCTGTGCCGCGATTGCAGCTTTAAGTAGTGTCGGTTTACCAAGTGACCGTTTTAGCTTTGAAGGTTTCTTATCTTCTAAGGCGACTCAACGTCTTGCTCAACTTGAAAAGCTTAAAGATGAAACCCAAACTTTGATTTTTTATGAAGCACCACATCGAATTTTAGACTGTGTCAAAAACATGGCAGAAGTCTTTGGTGCTGATCGTCCTGTTGGATTTGCCCGAGAAATCACCAAAACCTTTGAAACCATTCGTAAAATGACATTGGGTGAGTTGGTTCAGTTCATTGAATCTGACCATAATCAGCAAAAAGGTGAAATTGTCTTGGTGGTGGGCGGTGCAACCCAAGAAAAAGACATGGAACAAGAGAAGCTGGATCAACTTCTGAAACGCCTGCTACAAGATTTATCTGTCAAAGCAGCTTCGCAATTGGCTGCGGACTTAACCGGTATTAAGAAAAAAATCGCGTATCAACGTGCGTTAGAACTTACGGCTGACTAAGTTCAGCCGCTTGAAAGCAGAGCGCATAAAAAACCACTCGCAGGAGTGGTTTTTTATGCCGAAATTAGTCGTGTGCAGTTTCATCTGGTGGCACTTCGGTGATTCGTCCACCACGTGCCAAAAATGCTGCCACTTCATCTTCCAAAGCCTGACGTTGCTTTTGCTTAGCCGTCACGGTTAATGTTTCTGCCTCAGCAACATCACCATCAGAAGCACCTTCTGCTGCTTCATCAGATGCGCCTTTTTCGGCAGCCTTCGCTTCGTCCTCATCCACCGCTGAGTCTTCTACGTCGTCATAATCATTCATATCCGTCATCTTTCTCTCCCCGCAATGACTTCTATCTACATCGTTTCGAATCGGTTTCGAATTACGAAGAAATTTAACAATCTAAATCGATTTCGCCTAGTACTTAATGCAAAAAAATCGTATCTTTTTTAATCAAATTCGTAATCAGCTTTAACTAAATGCCTAAAAACTATCTATTTAAATCTAATTTGCATAACGGGTATTTTTGAGTGCTTGTAAACCATTGGCTTGCAGCATAAAGGCATCTTTCAATACTGCTTGCTGCTCCACCTGTTTTAAACCAACATTACGTGCCCAAATCACAGGGAACAAAGTTGTGGTCTCTAACCAGCCAATTGCCGACATGCTGTGCATCATGGCATCGTTCTGCCCTTTACGACTATGTTCATAACGTTGCAAGGTTTGGTCATGTGCCCAGACCCCACGCGATAAATCATGCAATAAGGCATCGCAAAGTACCGCAGCGTCCAGACAGCCAATATTCACCCCTTGCCCCGCCAGAGGATGGATCACATGTGCTGCATCACCAATGAGCGCCAGACCTGAAGTCATGTATTGCTGCGCTGTACGTGCTTTCAAAGGGAACATGGCACGTGGTGTAGCTTCAAGGACTTCTCCCAGCATATGCTGACTTTCACGTGTCAACAGTTGTAAAAAGGCGTGATCATCCAATGCAGTATATTCTTCAGCATAATCATCGGGTAAGGTCCAGACAATCGACTGCCAGTAACCATCTTGCTCTGGGTTGAGGCTCGCCATGGGTAAAAATGCCAAGGGACCCGTTTCCAAGAAGATTTGACGTGCTACATGTTGATGCGGCTGTGCGGTACGAATGGCACAGGTCACACCTGCTTGGTGATAATCCAACACATCCAGATCAATAAATGCCTGTTCGCGAACAAAAGAATTTGCGCCATCCGCACCAATCACCAGTTTAGTTTGTAACTGCGTGCCATCTGCCAAGTGAATATGCCAAACACCCACGCCACGCTCCACACGTGTCACTTTCACTTGGGTTCGATAATCTTTCACTTGGCTCAACATACGTTGCTGAATCGCCAAATTGAGAATACTTGGTTCCACCATTGAACCTAACGCTTGCTCAATGGAAGGTGCCTTTTCACTGGCATGCCCGAAATTGATGTCGCCATAGCCATTTTTATTCCAGACTTGCATGCCGCTATAAGGCATTTGACGTGCCAGCAAATCCCAAACTTGAACGGTTTTTAGTAAATGGATGGTGGCTTGGCTCAAAGCCAGCACACGAGGATTGGCAACTGCCAACACCTTGCTTTCATCGAGAATTGGTGCAGCATCTAAAACGGTAGCTTGTACACCGCCTTGAGCCAGTAATAAGGCACTTAATCCACCGACCAATCCACCACCGACAATCACAACATCGAGAACTTGGCTCATGCTTTTAATCCCATTGCGTAAGTGGCGACAAGTGGTTTAATCCCTGGAATTAAATCGAAGGCGATGAGTCCAGTATTGCGTAATAATTTCAGCATCGGGTTTTGATTGCTAAAACCACGTACCACGCTGTCGCAGAACTTAATCACGCGTTGTTGGTCTTTTAAACGGGCTTGCTCATATTCAAGCAACATGTTTGGTTCGCCAATGTCAGCACCTGCAGCTTGTTGTGCTTCTAAATAACGTAGCAACACATAAGCATCACGCATACACAAGTTAAACCCTTGTCCCGCTACGGGGTGAATGGTATGTGCGGCATTACCCATGAGCACCACACGCCCTACTGCCTGCTTTTCTGCTAATACTTGTGACAATGGATAGCTAAAACGCTTGCCTGTTTTCTGGAATTTACCCGCACGGTCACCATAAGTTTGCTGTAAGGCATCCAAGAAATGCTGGTCATTTTCCTCACCTAACCATTCCTGTTCAGTGCCTTTTTTCACAGGCCAAACCACTGAACGACGGTATTCCCCTGGTAAAGGCAGTAACGCCAAGGGTCCAAGTGGACTAAAACGTTCAAAGCCGACATGCTGATGCGGTTTTGAGGTTTGTACTGTAGTGACAATTGCCACTTGGTCATAGTCATGCTCAGAAACACCCACACCCAAAGCTTGACGACAGAAGGAATCTCGACCATCGGCTGCAATTACCAATTTGGCTTGTAACTGAAGCTGCTCTTCGCCACGTGAAGCTGTAATATATGCATGCTCGGCATCTTGTGTAAGTGAAGTGACTTGCACGCCATCAATCAGTTCAATTAACGGTTGCTGGCGAACTTGCGTGAGTAAAACACGTCCTAACCACGCATTTTCAATCACTTGACCAAAACTTTCGACTTTTTCTTGTTCTGCCAATAAACGTGCCTTACCAAAGCTGCCCTGTTCGGTAATATGCACTTGTAAAATAGGCGTGGCATGTTGTTGTAAGGCATCCCATAAACCGAGTTCTTGGTAAATTTGTACGCTACGGCGAGATAAGGCACTGTTTCGTGCGTCGAAACTGGAATGGTAAGGCGCAAGATTGATGTCATCATAATTTGGGTATTTGATGGCTTCGAGCAGTTTGACTGCAATATTCGCTTTCGCCAACATTAAAGCCAGACTCAGTCCGACCATTCCACCACCGACAATGATGACTTCTTGCTGCATGCTTGTATCCTTTTTATGGTGTATTCGAGGTATTAAGCCTCAAAATACCTATAAGTTTTAATGGATTTTATATTACATGAAAGCGTTTCATTTTTATAATGAAATGGACGGTTTTACGTACTATCAAGGTAAAGTGTGCAGCAGTCATGATTTTGAAAAAGTATGTCCCCTTGGCTATTGTTAAACTTACTCAAGTTTTTGTTTAAGCTAACTTATAGAAAACGTGAAGCAATGTTGAATCATTATTCTTGGAACATGAAAAATCACGAAAAAGAAAATCTAGTGCGCTGAACACTAGACCAGCTTGATATAAACTTATGAATTAAATGAAATAAAAAAGAGCATTTCTATAACGTGCATTATGTTAAATGGAGCAATTTTCTTCAATTAGCATGCAGACCAAGTCCATCTCAGGGCAAAGATATCCCATTGAAGTTAAAGCTGTTGTGATTTGTCCTCTATGGTGAGTCCCATGATTAAAAACATGCAATAGAGTGGCGGGATAAGGCAAACTCATGTCTTTACCTGAAGATGTTTTGTACTTTAAATCATAATTGAATTTTTCAACATCAACATCTCTTAAAAAATCTATCCAATTATGAGCTTTGTCCTCTAGCTGATAAATCAGCTTATCTTTATCATTTTCTATGATAGTGTTTAACTTAAGTACAGGTGAAGTTTTTCCTAAAAAACGAGGAAACCACAGGTAGTGTTCACCAACAAGCAAATGATTTAAAGTTCCAGAGATACTTTTGAAATAAAGTCCACATTCGGCATTGAAATCAGCATTAGAAACACTCTTTAAAACTTGATTTAATTTGCGGGTAGACCAAACGTTATATCGAGCTAATAATTCAAAAGTTTTTAAATCCATTCATTTTTACTCTTTAATTTCCTGTTGGAAAGCCATGAAACATCCATTGTATACCCCACAAAAAAGCTAAAATTAAAATTACAAAAAAGATAATTTCTAATTTTTTCATTTTTAAATATTTCTAAAATAAACATAATACGGATTATGCGAAATGCGGACGTTTAAGGCCGCATTGTTTTATTTTTTAAACTAGATTTTTTCGATATTGAATAAAGCCAGTATTTATCGCTACTTGATCATATAAAATTCTTGCTTGATAGTTTGTTTCTTGAGTTAACCAATAGACTCGAGAACAATTTTTCTTATGAGCTTCAGCATATACCGCGTCTATCAAACTTTTACCACAGCCTTTAGCACGATTATCTGTTTGTACAAAAAGGTCTTGAAGATAGCAATAATTACCCTCTGTCCAGGTGCTACGATGAAAAATATAGTGCACTAGGCCAATTAGTTTCTTATCTACTTCAAGCACAAAACACCCCATTCCTTCACTTTCATCAATTAGACGATTAAAAGTTAATTTAGAAAGCTCTGATGTTAAACTCACTTTATAGAAGTCCTGATATCCCTTCCAAAGATTTAACCAATTCTCATAATCTTGTCTTAGAAGTTTTCTTACTTGCATGATCCTCTCTCTTTAAATTTCCTAAAATAACATAATGCACGTTATACGAAATACAGGTACTAATAACTAAATAAAATTTTATAAATCAATATATTAATTATCTTCAAAAGGGGATCTTTCTAATATTTTTTTTATATTCTTTTCTTTTTTTACTTTCCATTCATCACTTATTAAACCAAAAAGTTCAATTTGTTTTGCAAAAACGATACGACGGAAATCTTGTCCTCTAGTTCTATTTTTTAATTCAAAATCAAACGAATAACTAGATATACAATCATCCATTATCCAATAACACAACTCATCAAAATCATTGGTTTTTCTTTCAAAATATACTTCTCCTCTTTCTGCAGAAATATACCAATATTTCTCTTCATGGATTAATACATATGGAGTTCCATCATTCTGAACTGCGGGCCAAACTTTTTTTTCCAGCCCAATTTTTTCACAAATTTGATCAACCTTAGATTGAATTTCTAGAAAGGTAAGCATTATTCTGTGATTCTCCAAATTGTTTTAATATCTATTTAACATAAAATCTCTACTACAAAATCCAAATATTCAAAAGCCGATCAGAAGATCAGCTTTTTCAAAATTATGATTACTGAGCCATCAATGCTTCAATATCTTCAACAGATTTGACTACATCTTTGGTTAAAACCAATGGACCATTGGTCGTTGCAACCACATCATCTTCAATACGAATACCGATACCACGCCATTTCGCATCCACCGTTTCATCATCAGGAGCAATATAAAGACCTGGTTCAATGGTCACTACCATACCCGCTTCATATGGACGCCATTCCCCTGCGTGCTTGTAAGCACCGACATCATGCACATCCATGCCTAACCAGTGACCTGTACCATGCATATAAAACTGACGGTAAGCTTCGGTTTCAATAATTTGCTCGAGATCGCCCTGCATAATGCCGAGAGACAATAAACCTTCCACCAAAATACGCACCGCGACATTGTGTGGTTCTTTGTAAGAATTGCCAATTTGAACCGCATCAATCGCAGCAAGCTGTGCGTTTAATACAATTTCGTATAAGGCTTTTTGTTCAGAGCTAAACTTGCCATTTACAGGAAAAGTACGGGTAATGTCCGATGCATAAAGCTCGTATTCACAAGCCGCATCTATGAGAACCAAATCACCATCTTTTAATTCTTGATTATTTTCAACATAGTGCAAAATACAGGCATTGGCACCACCACCGACAATACTGTTATAGGCAGGCACACAACCTTGTTGCCCAAATACATAATTTAGTTCGGCTTCGAGCGCGTATTCCATCATGCCCACATGCACCGTTTGCATGGCACGGGTATGTGCTTTTGCACTAATATTCGATGCAATTTGCATCAATTCAATTTCTTGTTCCGTTTTAAATAAACGAATTTCATCTAGAATGCGATCCAGTTGAATCACTTGTGCGGGTGATTCATTGCCACGGCGTTGCTGTGCATCTGCCTGCTGAATCCATTTGCTGACACGAACATCAAACTCGGAACTGTGTCCAATGCGATAAAATAATTTTTGTTTATTGACTAATTTTTCAATGATTTCTTCATCAAGCAGATCAATAGCATAGGCTTCATCGGCCTCATAATCATCAATTGCGCCATCAATGCCTGCACGGTATCCGTTCCAGATTTCCATCTCACGGTTACGTTCACGACAGAACAAGCTATAGGTATAGCCTTCGTCTAAAGATTCATACGTTTCAATCACAGCAACCGCTTCTGGTTCTGCAAAACCTGTCAAATAAAAAAAACTGCTGTCCGCTCGAAATTTGTAGTCTGCATCTCGGTTACGAATTGCCACTGGGCTGGTCGCAATAATCGCGATGCTATGTGGTCCCATTTCCTCTGCGAGGCGGTCACGACGTTCCTTAAAATCAACTTGAGTCAGTTTTTTCATTGAATGTTCTTCAGTCTTGTTTAATAAAGAATAGGGTTGCTGTGCTGGTGATCTTAAAGCAAAAAATCGACCAAAATTAACTTGGTCGATGTGGTGTAAACATTTCTACAACATTGTTTTCGGCACCAGATTTCTGCTGTTGCATTTTGGCATGGAAGTTTTGTAGCAATGAACTTTCATCTACCGCCACTTTCTTACGTCCTAAAGCCAAGCTCACTGGAATCAGACGGACAAACTCATACAGCTCTTGATAACTGTCTTCGCCTTCTTCGTCATTGTCAGAGTCTTCAAACTCAACTGCAGCCACATCTTGCAAATGCTCGATCAGCTCCATTTCATCTTGACGAATATGGCCAGATGCCAGACCGAAGCCCAAGACCACGCCTGCACACCAGTCTGCCAAGGCTTGTACACGATCTGCCAGCACATGCTCATCATCTGGAAGTAACGGTAAATAGTCCAATTCATCTTCAGACAGTGCATGCGACACGTCTTCAGCTTCATCTGTGAGCATGCTTAAGGCTAAATCGTTCAATTCTGGCACATTTAAGGTCGCCAAAATTTGTTGCCACTCTTCACGCGTTGGTGATTGAGTCACACAAACGATACCTGTCAGTAACCCATGTAACTCACTTGGGCTTGAAATCTCTTCAATTTGAGAAAAATGTTGGTGCCATTCCGACCAACCTGAAATATCGTCTTGCATTCGTTTATCCAATCTCTATACTTCTTATATATTACCTTTGTTTGCAACACTGTGCGACTACGTTATGTTAGAAGAATTACAGCGTCTACAGGCGCATATTGGCGTTTTAAAAACCCGACTCGCGCATTATGAAACCGAAAATAATGCCCTGACCGAAGCCAGCGCAACTGCCGCTGAGCAGCATCATGCCCAAGTTGTGCATAAAAACGGCATTATTATCAAAAAACAAGAAGAAATTGAAACCCTGACTGAACAATTGACCGAGTTACAGTCTCAATTCAAGCAACTGAATACGGATGCAACCGCTTTGGCGGATCGTTATAGCCGTTTAGAAAAAAGCTGTACCGATTTAAAGAATCGTTTTCAGGATATTCTGAGTGAGCGTAATGAGTTACGTGCCATTAAAGAAAAAATGCAGAATGAACAACGTCATGCGCAGCAAGAAATTCAAGGTTTGCAGCAAGAGCGTGAACGCTTGTTACAAAAAAATGAGTTGGCGCGTACCAAAGTTGAAACCATTATTCAGCGTCTATCTATTTTAGGCACTGAGCAAGATCAGCATGCCCAAGAAATTCAACAATTGGCTCATCCCACCGAAGTAAATGAGGAAATGCAATCATGAGTGAACAAATTCCTGTTGAACTACGTGTATTGGGACATAGCTTTCGTTTAGCCACCACTGAAGATAAAAAGGGTGACTTAGAACGTGCTGCACAATTGTTGAATGACAAATATGATGAGTTCCGTCGTCAAGCACCCCGCGTAGAACCGAGCAAGCTGATTATTATGGTGGCATTAGAGTTGATGCAAGAAGTACTCGCCATGAATAAGTCTTTACAGGAATATGCACATTGCGAACGTTTGTTAAGCACCATTCTTGAAGAAGTGCATACACTTACCTAGTTTCACGTTTATTTGCATAATCTCTCGACAAACAGCACCAAACTTTACAGTTCTTTGCCTACTATGATTTGCCAGTATTTCATTATCCGTTATACTAGGCTTAACTCTGAGATGCTCGCCAGCGGGTCTATTCCCCTGCCGATACTTAAACTTATGGATTGCGTTCTGTATATTTAGAGTGTATGCCCACCTTCGAGTGGGAAACCCAGCAAGTATACGTCGCGTCCACCTTGAACTCATCGGGTTCAGGGTAACGACACATGCAGCGGCATCATCGGAGTACTTCATTTTTAAATGATAATTATAACAATCGCTTAAATTTCTCGATTCTGCGCTCTTAATCTCTATATTCCCAGTATTTTAAAACGCCATGCTTTTAGCTGGATATTGCCTTGGAATTGGAAGAGTCAGATCAATAACACTGCAAAAAAATCTTTCCAATTCCCTCGCCTCATTTTATCCGTGCAATTTGAACACTAAGTTCTGTCTGACCGCAGACCACTCACTTCGCAAAATACTATACACATAGGTATCTCGTAAATTATCGTCTTTCACAATCTGATGGCTTCTTAATATCCCATCCAGTTTGGCACCTAAGCGTTCAATCGCAGCACGGCTTTTAAAATTAAAGGACGATGTCCTAAACTCAACCGCGATACAGTTCAAAACCTCAAAAGCATGGTTCAGCAAGAGTTGCTTGGCTTCGGTATTGACTGCACTACGCTGTGCTGATTGGCGATACCACGTCGAGCCGATTTCCAAACGACGGTGTGCAGCCTCAATATGCATAAAACTGGTCATACCTAATACTTTGCCACTTTGGCGCTCAAAGACGGTGAAAGGCAACATTTGACCTTGCTGTTGCAGCGCTAAACGCCTTTGAATTTCAGCCAACATGTTTTCTGGGGTTGGAATGAAGGTGAACCAAAGTTTCCATAACTCGCCATCTTGTACGGCTTCACTTAACTCAAAATGATGCGATTCATCGAGTGGTTTTAAAATGACATGCTGCCCAAGCAATGTCACTGGCTCTATCCATTGCATCGTGGATTCCTCAATTTGTTCTTTATTCACATGACTGTTTTATTTTTGATGCAGCAACCTGATGCATGGCATCACCAATCGCATGTTGCCCCGTTGCTGTTAAAGCATGGGCAACACCTAAAACATCTCGATATTCCTTGTTTTGCCCAAGTTTGGCTTTGCCTTGTAATCGGGTGATTTGTATTTCAATCCCCACAATGGCTTTTAGCATCGGTGCCAAATAGTCTTTTGGTGCATCTGACATTTTCCAAGGTTCTGCTTGTGTGGCTTCATGTGTATGCGTTAAGCGTGCCACTACACCTCGAACATAGCGTTCATCATCGCGGATTTTCACGGTGCCATAAGCATGTACTGCACTGTAGTTCCACGTTGGAACTTGTTGATGATGCTCCTGTTTACTCGGATACCACTGTGGTGAGATATAGGCATCTCCCGCCCGAAATACCACCAGTACCTCATCCCCATCTTGAATGTCTTGCCAGACAGGATTGTTTCTAGCCACATGTGCATGCAATACCCCTAGTTCTGACTGATCGGTGCTGAGTTCAAAAGGAAGATGATTCGCATCCAAACCACTGCTGCCATGCGTAAACAGAATACCCAAAGCATGCTGTTTGATGAGTTGATGCATGACGTCAATTTGCGGGATGTCAAAATCTGCGGGGATATACATGGCTTACACTCTTTTAATGGTGACTCAAAAATGAAGATGACTTTATTGTTGTAAATTTCTCCTATTCACTGGATTATTAAAAGAACCAGTTTATTTTATTTTAAGTAGACCAGAATTATGGCCAGAATCGCAAAAGTCATCGACCTTCCCTCAATTGTTAGACTGAATAAAGCTACGGGACAGATTGGCGCTCAACTGATTCAAATTTTGAGAGAAGCCGTACAACAAGGAGATTTACAGGCGGGTGATCCATTGCCTTCTTCACGCGAACTGGCTCAAACCCTAGCTATCGCCCGTGGTACGATTATTGAGGCCTATGATCAACTGATTGCTGAAGGTGTTTTAGAAGCACGTGCACGTCAAGGAACGTTTGTTTCGCATGCGCTCAAAAGCCAAAGTCCTCAATCTGTATCACCTCAATCGATTGATACCGAGTCGCTGACCGATGCAGCACGAACCTATGTTGAGATTTTCAAGGAATTTAAACCCTTAGCACACCGACCATTTGCCATTTCTGTTCCCACAGGACGTACGCAACCCAGTGATGCTTGGCGAAAATTTGGCAATCGCTTTCGCGCACGCGGGGTAGCGGCGCCCTCGGGCTATGATGACCCTCAAGGTGTCTATGCACTCCGTTCTGCAATTGCCGACTATGTTCGTCGCTCCCGCTCCGTTCAGTGCGAACCCGAGCAAATTGTGATTACCAGTGGTATTCAACAAGCGCTGTATCTTTGTAGCCAGATTTTATTTACCCACCAAGACTCAGTTTGGGTTGAAGACCCAGCTTATCGCGGTACGACGGCTATTCTGGAAAATTCATTACATCAGCTTCAAATTTACCGTGTTCCTGTCGATCAAGAAGGAATTCTAGTCCAAAAAGGAATTGATCTCGCACATCAAGCGCGAGCTGCCTTCGTCACCCCTTCGCATCAATATCCATTGGGTATGCCAATGAGTTTAGCTCGACGCACCGAACTGGTTGCATGGGCGAAACAGCAACGTGCATGGATTGTTGAAGATGATTATGACAGTGAACTCCGTTACACGGGTCAGCCTTTTCCCGCACTACAAGCGATGGCACCGGATCAGGTCATTTACCTTGGAACCTTTAGTAAGGTGCTTTTTCCTTCATTAAGGCTGGGCTATGCAGTTTTACCAAAAGTCTTGGTGGCCCCATTTTGCGGACTTCGAGCATTGATTGACCGTCACCCTCCCTCTGCGGATCAGCATGTGCTGGCGGCATTTATACAAGAAGGTTATTTAGAACGACATATTCGTCGCATACGCAATGTGTATGCAGAAAATCGCCAACAGATTATCCAACTGATTGATCGCTATATTCCAAAAACACATGCTTTCATTGAGGCTGGGGATCAAGGCATGCACATGGTGCTCTGGTTGGCGGCTCCTGCGGATGATCTAAAAATTGCACAAACCGCAGTTGAAGCAGGAGTTTCTATTAAAGCCGTATCCCCCACCTTTTCGCATGCAGCTCAACGCGCTGGGCTAATTCTAGGACTTGGTGATTTTGATCTTCTGCAAATTGAAAATGCAATTAAAACCTTGGCCCAAATTATTCGGCAGCATCTAGAACTAAAATGAGGAGCTAACGCCTCATTGGTTGGAGATTTGATTTGAAGTTTTACGGTTTAAATAGTAATGACTTCATTAGAAAACTGTAAAATCTATAAATTGATCATAGTGACATCCAGAACATAATTAGCCTATTCACAATAATTTCCCGTACATTTCTAAGCCACTTGTAAAGTCCGCTGTTGGAGTAACTGTACCGCCTGCCTCGCTTGCCAAGCCAATTCCTTCATATCTACATCTGGAATTTGGTCCTCCTGTACCACTATTTTTCCAGCGATGAACATGGCTTTAATATGTGCCCGACCACCACTTGCGATCGGACCAATAGCAATATCATGTAGACCAAAATAACGTGGATCATCTAACTGATAGAGTACAAAATCTGCTTGCTGACCGACTTCAATAGTTCCAACCTGATCTAGACCCAAAACTTTGGCACCACCCGCAGTGCCCCAACGTACAATATCTTCAATCGTGGCTGCATCTGCTCCACCTTCAAATAATCCACCCTCATATTGAGGAACTGCCAACATGCCTTTACGCGCACGTTGCATGAGCCATGCCGCATGCGTTTCGGACAGCATATCCGCTGCTTCATTCGAGGCTGCGCCATCCACCCCAATTGAAATGGTCATACCCGCATGCTCTAAAGCCACCAAGTCGGCAATACCACTGCCTAAGCGCGCATTACTTTGTGGGCAATGCGCAATCCCTGTATGGGTTTGACCTAAAATCTTGATTTCTTCAGGCAGCAATTTCACCAGATGCGCGAACCAGACATCCGAACCTACCCAATCATGTTCCGCGCAGAACTGCACAGGTGTCATGGCAAATTTATGTTTGGCTGCATCCAAATAATCGACGGTTTCACACAAATGGCTATGCAGCCCAATCCCGAGTTGACGCGCAAATTTGGCACTTTCTCTAAATTGTTGCGCAGTGGTCGAATGTAAACTGGAGGTTGGCGCCATGACAATTTTTCGCATGGCATTTCCTTCAGGCTGATGATATTGCTGCACCAAACGCTCTACATCTAACATGTAGTCTTCAAACTTTTCTGCACGCAAGGCTTGAGGTAACTCACTTTCCAAACCACGGGTTTGGGTTGCCCCACCACGACACAGCACAAAGCGCATCCCGAGTGTTTCAGCTTCTTCAAATAAGATTGCAGCACCATCAAACGGCATATTCGGCCAATATAAATAATGATGGTCAGCCACTGTGGCACAGCCCGAGCGCAATAATTCAATCAACCCAATACGTACAGCGATACGAAAGGTTGCCTCATCAAACGCACCACGAAATCGATACGGTGTACTGGCCAGCCAAGAGGTTAAGCTTTGGTTTAAACCCTGCGGCTCCCCTTTCAGTAAGGACTGAAACAGATGATGATGCGTATTCACCCATGCTGGGTAAAGCACACAATCTTTGGCATCCACAATGATATCTTCTGGTTCTGGGCTGAGCTTTCCTAAGGCACTGATTTTTCCATCCCGAATACGAATATCAGTTGCACTAGAACGTGCTGCATCGCCAGATAAACCCGTCAAAATGGCATAAGCATTTTTAATTAGATATTGAGTATTCATTAGACTTGCTCACTTTCATGCCACTTACTTAAAAACAAAGTACTGATCCAAGACATCAGCACAAATAACGCCAAACCTGTGCAGGTAATCAGTAACAACGCTGCAAACATTAAAGGTAAGTCCAGTTGAAAACCTGCTTGTAAAATCTGATAAGCCAGTCCAGCACTGGTTCCGCCTGTACCTGCCACAAACTCAGAGACCACCGCACCAATCAGTGCCAAACCACAGGAAATCCGTAGCCCCCCAAAGAAATACGGCAGCGCATTTGGCACACGCAAGCGCATCAAAATCTGCCAGCGGCTGGCTTTATTAATTTGGAATAAATTTAACAAGCCCTTATTGACACTACGCAGGCCTAAAGTGGTATTGGTCAAAATCGGGAAAATCGCTACCAACATTGCACAGACCACCAAAGCCAGCGTGGTGTTTTGAATCCAGATAATCACCAACGGCGCAATCGCAACAATCGGCGTGACTTGGTATAAAATCGCATAAGGCATAAAGCAGGCTTCAATCACACGACTTTGTACAAACAAAAAAGCGACCAGTGTGCCAATAATCACCGCACTGAGAAATGCCAATAAGGTGATTTTTAAGGTGACCCACAAGCTTCCGAATAGCAGCCCTGACTGATTCAGCAAAGTCAACGCGATATCGCTTGGCTTGGGCACAATATATACAGGCACCTCGAGTTGCTGAAAACTGATTTGCCACGTCAACAGCAATAACAAACCTAAAATCAGGGGGGCTGCAATGCGTTGAATCGCTGGGTTCTTGATTAACGGTTTAATCATGATCATGCCCTCCACTCGCTTGAGCCAATACCTGTGAGAGATATGAACATTGTTGAATAAATGTGGCTGAAGTCCGGAAGCTTTCATCCCGTTCGTAAGGACCATCAATTTCAATATCCGCCACCACCCGCCCTGGACGGGCGCCCATGACAATGACACGAGAGGATAAATACACCGCTTCATAAATACTGTGGGTGACAAAGACCACGGTTAAATCACGTTCCGACCATAACTGGCGGATATCACTGTCGAGTTTATGACGGGTAAATTCATCTAAAGCCCCAAAGGGTTCATCCATGAGTAACAAATCGGGTTCTGTGACCAAAGCTCAAGCTAAAGATGCCCGCATTTGCATTCCACCTGAAAGTTCTCGCGGATAGGCTTGGGTAAATTTTTCTAATCCTACGGCTTTTAATGCCTCATGCACTTTTGGCGTACTGATAGATTTAGATGCGCCTTGTAAATCCAACGGCAAGCGCACATTGTCTTCAATATTCGCCCATGGCATCAGGGTCGCTTCTTGAAACACCATCGCCATTTTGCACTGTGACTGAATGTCATTTTTTCCATTCCAACGCACTTGTCCAGCAGTAGGTTGTTCCAGATCGGCAAACATTTTCAGTAAGGTACTTTTGCCACAACCTGAAGGTCCGAGCAGAGAAACAATTTCCCCGCGGGCAATATCTAAATCCAGACGCTGTAAGGCATTGGTTCCATTGGGATAGATCTTTTCCACGCCTCTAGCCATCAGCATCGGGGGGATAAAGCTGCTTGATTCTTGCAGCATCTCTTCAATGGATAATGCAAAATTCATAAGGTTTCCCCTTCAGGCAAACTGCCTTATTTTATTAACCTGTTATGGGTGTTATTTTTTGGCAGGATTCACAAACTGGGTGGTATAAGCACTCTTCCAGTTGACCTTGGCATCTAATAAACCTGCACCGACCATAAAATCTCGGGTCGCTTTCCAACGTGCATCGGTCATGACCCCAATGCCTTTGGTTTTGGCATCACCACCATCAATCAGATGCAGTTGCTTCATTTGCCCCACAGCAAATGCCAACAGATCATCTTGCATATTTGGATTTTCTTTTTTAATGATGGCATTGCCGAGTCTTGGATCGGCTAAGTAATTTTTCCAGCCTTCCATCGAAGCTTTGACAAAACGCTGAACCACCTCAGGTTTAGACTGAATCACATCATTACGAGTCACAAGAATGCCGCCATACGCGGGATAGCCTGCATCGGCAAATAAGAAGAACTTACTTGAAGGTTCTGCTTTTCTGGCTTGGAAAACTTCTGAAGTGGCGTAGGCTTGTTGCGCGACATTTTTACCCGCAAGGAACGGTTGCATATTGAAGGTATACGGGCGAGCTTGCGCAGCATCTAAGTTATATTTGCTTTTTAACCACGGCCACCAGCTTGCTTGACCACTGGTCGAGACCAAAATCGTTTTGCCTTTTAAGCCTGACAAAGATTTTACATCGGCGTGGGTGAGCATCCCCTGTGGATCAAACTGAAACGGTGCAGCAATGGCTTTAATTGGAAAATTGCTTTCCATGCCTTTCAGCACTTGTAAATCATAGTTAATAATTATATCGGCACGTTTCGAGAGCAGCAGGGTCATATTATTGACTTGTGGACCGCCAATTTTAATTTCGACATCTAATCCGTATTTTTTATAAATGCCTTGTGCCAAGGCTTGATAGTAACCGCCCTGCTCAGCTTGAGCATACCAAGTGGTTTGTAACACCAGTTTATCGGCAGCCTGTGAGAAGGAACTCCAAAGTAAAGCACCAGCAAGGAGAGCTAAACGACCTTTGCCTACACGGTGATGAATTTTCATAAGTAATACCCCTAATCTATGCATGAACTCACTTTGCTATTCTTTTTTAGGGGTAAAATGTTCAGATACATTTTCTCTCAAAGCCAAGCCATGCTTCGCCTTGTCCCCTAAAAGAGGAACAGCCAACGCTGTAGAGCAATGTCCCATGTGTAAGCTACACACTAACCGCTTATACTCAAGCTAGATTTAGCAAGCTCTGTGCCAATTTATAATTTTAATTTTTTTCAATATCTTAGATTAAAAAGACTCAATCTTTATCCTTTTTCACATCATAGATGAAACAGCATCTACTCCCAACCTAAACTTACTCGGTAAGATTAGTCCACTGATGCACCAATTTGCAGCAATCCAATGTGCAAAAATGATTCACTCATTTAGTCCCATTCCACCCTGCTTCATTACAAGTTAAAAATTGCTGATTTCACACGCGATATTTACTAATTTTTTATCCGTTCGATGTCTTGGTATAGAAAATGCTTATCTTGAAGCAGAGTAGAAGCGTTCAGCAAAGATTTTTCTTTCAGTCATCTTTGTGGGTCATTGCTCAGAAATATGTCCATGTTCTTCATCAAAGAATGTGTGGCTTTTTTTGACCAAAATGACCCTTTCTCTTGTCTACAACAGGATTGGGTCATGTATATCCAAAATTTGAGGTAGAGATATGAACCATGCCACCCTGAGCCCGATTGCTGAAGATGATTACAGCCTAGATGAATTAAAAAAAGAAGCGCGAATGGGCGCCTTCGGTCAAGAAACCTTTGAACGCGAAGTCTGCGTGATTGATTTATCAGATTTTGAACAGCGCAAATACGAAATCGCTGACCAGCTTTGGCAAGCCGCGACCGATATTGGTTTTTTTCAAGTTTCGCATCACGGGATTCCGCAAGAGCAAATCAATAGCGCCTTCGAAATGACACAGCAATTCTTTCAACTACCTGAACCCGTCAAAGCCCAATATCCACTCAACCGTAATGCAGGCTGGGAAAGTAAGGCTCAAGTCCGACCCTCGACACATACGCCTGACCAAAAGGAGTCTTATCAAATCACTCGCCCGCGCATGACAGGCTTGTATCCTTCTGAGCGAGAGTTACCGAACTTCAAACAAACCATGTTGCAGTTTGAACAGACTTGCTGGGAAGTGGGGATGAAAATTTTGTCCTGCTTTGCCTATAAACTTGGTTTTGCCGATGATTTCTTTACGCATGCACATGACCCTAAGCAAGAAAGCTATCAAAGTACCCTGCGCATGCTGCATTACTATGCGGTTGATCCTGCACTGAAAGATCAACTTGGCTTGTGGCGTGCAGGTGCACACACTGACTTCGACTGCTTAACCTTATTGTTCCAGCGCAAGGGTCAAGGGGGGTTGCAAGTCTGTCCGGGTAAAGATATGGAACAGCAGCAATGGACCAGTATTGAACCCCGTGATGATGTGATTACCTGCAATATTGGCGATATGCTGATGCGCTGGAGTGATGACCAATTGCCATCCAACTTCCATCGAGTGAAAAACCCTGAAGCCCATGAATATCAAGGTGCACGTTATAGTTTGGCATTTTTCTGCCAAGCCAATGAAGATGTGCTGATTGAAAGCCCTGCCAATAAATATCCTGCGATTACGGCAAAAGAATATTTAAAACAGCGTATTAGCGCCAACTTTGAAGGGAAATATTAATCCTTGACTCATTTCAGACAGAGGCAAATTGTCTCTGTCTATTATTAAACCATATTCGATTTATTTTTGTTTATGATCTTTTCCGTGAGCTCTTCTTGGTTCCTTTATTTACCACTTTTTGGGGAATAATAATTTTTCCAGAGCCTAATCCGCGAAAAAAATAGTTAAAAAGATAAATGAATAAAAAACCGAAATAGAAAAATGGGAAGACAGTACAGATACTAAACACACTTTCCCATACAAGCACACCAATCCGATAGTTATAGCCCAACTGAATGAGTGCTCCTCTGCTACTTCCATCCTGAAAGGAGATATCATCTATAAGAAAATGGATCAGACTCATTACAAAGCAAAAGAAAAACATACCCGAAACAATTGTTTTCTTGATGAATGACTTCTCAAGCCAAGGGTATTTCTTCGATGCCTCAAACTCGGCATGAAAGAATTTACTATAAATTACTTCTTGAAATTGCTTTTTTATTCCGACATTTTTAATAAATACAAAGCATAGATAAACACTTAACACTAGCATTACGAGAGTGACATAAATACTGGAAAGAATAGTAAAAAATGGCAAAGGGCCTTTAGTTCCAATAATGATAAACATGCTTTCAGTGATGTAGCGATAAATTTCATACTGCCATAGATTTTTTGGAAATGCAGGAAATAAAAGTAAAGGTGGAACAAATAGAATCAACAAAAATACTAGTAGGATTTTATTCTGTTTCTTGTGCTTTGCGCGTTGCTCAAGTGCTAAAGGTCTTTGCTCTAATTTTGCTTGCTTTTTTTGCTTTGTATGCTGTTCAAGCAATTCTCTTGCTACATAGCGTTTTATTGACATAGAAAATCAATATTTATATTTTATAGAAAATCTTAATTGGATAATAGTAAAGATACGCGAATATTCATACGGTTGAGAATTCTAAATCATAATGAGCTACCTTCCAATATTTTAAACTATAGCTTTGCTTTCAATAGCGTTTATACAGTCAGGGACTTACCATCTCTGACTGTGTACACGACTCGACCACCCAAACGGGCTGTGACAAGATATGAATATCACAATTGTGACCTTCACCAATCCGATCAATCACCAAGAAATCACTGTCTGCTTCAAGTGTAATTAAAGGATGATGCCACACCCCTTGATGGTAAGTAATGCCTTGTTGACCATTGCTGAGAAAGGCAGAGATGCCTTGCTCATTGGGATATGCTTGATCCAAAGGAAGTGCAACCACAATCAGAAATTTTTGCCCTGCCAAAGGTACAAAAGATTGTGAACCCAGCGGATGTCGCTCCAGCATCTCAATTTTAAACGGCACAGGCGTGGCCAACAGATTATGAAAAATACTCAGTCCTACTGCCCCATTTTCGCCCCCCATTTGGGTCAAAGACAGTGCATGAAAACGCTGAGTCAATCCTTGATTGATTGGAAAATAATCCCTACCCTCCGTTTCAATCACATCACCAAAAGGTGCGAAACTTTCTCGGGTTAAAGGTTGAATCATAATGGCTGGTTCATGCATATTTCATTCTTCTCTTCTCATTTTTCTGAGTCAGCATCTCATTCAAGATGCTGAAACTGCTGGGCAGATTATTGTGCTGACATTTTTCCCCAAAGACGGATACGACTAATGCCACCATCTGGAATCATATTGACGCGAATATAGTTGACCTTTTCATGCGATGAAATTTCAGTGCTATACGCATGCTGGTGATCCATCGTTAAAGGTTGCTGCTCAAGCAAGAACGACCAAAACATACTTTGTGGAATAAGCTGAGCATCCGTGGCATTTTCTACATAAGCCGCCTGAATCGAACAAAATGCAGGGAAATTGCCTTTAAAAAATGCCGTATCAACTTCAATCTGATCGACATGCCCTGCCTGCCCCAAGGCAATAATGCACCAGTCAAAGCCAGGCGCACGGCGGCGTTTGGTTTCCCAGCCATCACCCATATTTAACCCCGCATCGGGTTTAATCAGATTACTTGGATGACCAAAATGTGCATCACTAAATGCCACAATGCGTCCACCATTTTTCAGTCCAATTAAATCCAGCACTTGGTCTGGATTGATCTTTTCCAGCACCACCTGACCATAGACACGTAAGCGAGCGATACCGCCATCTGGGAAAATATTGATGCGAATGTGGGTCACCTTTTGCGGGTCACACTGAAAAACATGATGCTGATCGGGGGACAGTACAGAATTGCTCAGTAATGGTAACCATTCGGCGTGTTCAAGCTGATCATCTGCTGCATAGCAGCCTTCAATCGAAGCCGATGCTGGATAATTTCCTGTAAAGAAAGAGGTATCCACATCAAAACCCGACACAATGCCTGCCACACCTAAACGGACAATGCACCAGTCATAACCCGCTTCACGCTTGCGTCGGGTTTCCCAGCCATCCATCCATTTACCGTTGTCATCATATTTACCTTCAATAAATTGTGCGGGTTCGGCTTGAAGCATACGCTCCGCTTTGGCAAAAAACTCATCCGAACAAGACACAATGCTGGCACCAATACGCGCATCCGCTAAGTTGGTGAGACCGTTTAACGCGTCTGGTAAAGCAACCGCTTTGGCAATATGCACCGTCATTGAACATTCCTAAAATTATCTTTGATTTGAATTATGCAAAAACCAGTCCAACTGGTCTGACCTGTTGTGAAATTCTCGCTTATTTTGCTGCAAAAAACGAATCCTTTTCGTTTTTTTGTGTAGAATCAAGTTGTTCGTTTTTAAATAGGATGCGGCGCTTATTATGAAGCCTCAAGCCATGCTCAATGGAAAATCATCTCAGGTGACTGAGCAAGCTGTTGAAGTCATTCATCAACGCATTCAGCAAGGTGTTTATGGTGTCGGTTCAGTCTTGCCTTCACAACGTGAATTGGCCCTGCAACTGGGGATTAGTCGCGCCTCTTTACGTGAAGCCGTGACCCGACTGGCGGCTTTAGGTTTACTGGAAATTAAAGCGGGTAAAGGGGTGTATGTGATTTCACAACACAGCCAAGCCTCGGAACAATGGGATGGCGAGCATCCTGTCTCTTTAAAAGATTTCTATCAATTACGGTATGTTTTAGAAAGTTTTTCGGCGCTATTGGCATGTGAATATTTAAGCCCTGAAGACAAAGTTCTGTTACAGCACTACCATGAGCAACTTAGCCATGCGATACAGCAACAAGACTGGCAAGCGGCTTCAGAATTTGACTATGCCTTTCATCAACACATTATTGAGTTAAGCCATAATCAATCTATTATTCAAACACTTAAAATGCATACTGAATGGACCAAGAAGAGTCAAATCTTGCCTTTTTTACAGCCTAATTTAGCCTTTAAAACCGTGCAAGAACATGAAGCCATCTTAAAAGCCCTCTGCCAGCAAGATGCTTTAGCGGCTGAAAAAGCCATGCAAGCCCATATCATTGGTGCTGCACAACGTGCTGGGGTGTATTTCTCTAGACATCAAGCCTTCAATTAAGCCTGCTTTCTGCAAGCTGCAATTTAAACGATGGTCTAAGCTTAACCGTCGTTTATTTTTATCTCCCCTGTTCCAACCTCACAATCGAGCCAAGTCCTGCTGACCTCTTCTCAGCATCATAAGGCTTTCGGCGCAGATTAGAATTTGGTTCTTCTCTTGAAGCTGATCAGTGAGGTATATCTTCCCTTGCATTTTTAGGTGCACGCATCACTTTAAAACCACAGTAAAGAATCCTAATTTCTTGTCTTGCACCACTTTCTTCCATATTTTGAATCAACAAAGATCACCCTGTATTTTTCTGCAATTTTATGATGCATAAACACTGGTCATACCAGTAAAACCAGTTATTCAAAATTGGCACAGTTCTCGCTTAAACCACCTTATACATTTTAATTGTTTTAACAAAATCGATAAGGTTCTCATCCATGAAAATTGCAATTGTCGGTGCAGGTATGGGCGGTTTGACCGCAGGTATCGCCTTAAAAAAATTCGGGCATCAAGTCTCCATTTACGAGCAAGCCACTGAAATTTTGCCTGTCGGTGCTGCAATTTCATTGTGGTCGAATGGGGTAAAGTGTCTGAACTACCTTGGGCTGACACATGAGATTCAAGCACTGGGTGGTGAAATGGAATCCTTGGCGTATGTGGATGGCTTAAATCAACAAACCATGACCCAATTTAGCCTGACGCCGCTGTATAAAGAAGTCGGTCAAAAAGCCTATCCTGTGTCGCGTGCTGATTTGCAAAACCTATTGATGCAGCATTTTGGCATGCAGGATATTCAACTGGGTAAGAAAATGATTCGCATTGAAGAGCAAGCTGAGCAGGTCTGCATTCATTTTCAAGATGGATCATCGGTCGAAGCGGACTTGCTGATTGGTGCAGATGGTACCCATTCCCTCACCCGCCAACACGTTCTTGGACTTACAGTTGAACGTCGTTATGCAGGCTATGTCAATTGGAATGGTCTGGTCGAAATGAATGAAGGACTGGCGCCAGCGCAACAGTGGACCACGTATATTGGCGAAGGTAAACGGGTCTCGCTAATGCCTGTTGCCGACAACCGTTTCTATTTCTTCTTTGATGTGCCTTTGGATGTCGGATTGCCGAATCAACGTAATCAATACAAAGCAGCTTTAAAGCAATACTTTGCTGGTTGGTGTGCACCCGTACAGCAATTGATTGACAGCATTGATGAGCAAAAGACCAATCGGGTCGAAATTCACGACATCGAACCGTTTATGACTTTCTACAAAGGACGTGTGGTGTTACTTGGCGATGCAGCGCACAGCACCACTCCTGATATTGGACAAGGCGGCTGCCAAGCCATGGAAGATGCCATTTATTTGGCGCGTGCCTTACAAATCAATACGTTTGGTTTGGACGATGCTTTAACCCGCTATCAAAACAAACGCAATGAACGTACCCGTGAAATGGTACTCCGTGCCCGTAAGCGTTGTGATGTGACCCACATGAAAGATCGTCAATTGACTGAAGAATGGTATCAGTCGCTGTATCAAGAACAAGGTACCCATATCATGCAAGGCATTATCAGTAATATTATCGGTAACCCTTTAGACTAAAGCTTGCTATAAAAAAGCCCCGAAATTCGGGGCTTTTTTTATGTGTATATTTCTGCAAAAAAAACAGCATTCCTACTTGAGTAAGAATGCTGTTGCTGTTCAGATCTTAAAATTTATAAGAAATGGCAAAACGGTTTTGTAAAAAATCTTTGTTGTAGCGAGGCGAAGTCTGAACCCCTGCAAAATTACTCACACTAAGACCTTTCAATGCCCCTTTAAAATTGTAAATCCCAAACAGCATATATTCTGATTGATTGCGGCTTTCCACATTTTCAGCCTCTTTCAAATCCATGAATGAGTAACGTACTCCGCCAATCAGTTGATCGGTCAACATGCCATCCAGTGAAATCATCAGTGCATTCCCCGCCCCTAAATCCTGCGTACTGGTAAACAGCGGTTGCGCAAAAATTTGCCCAGACGAGGTTTGCGTAGCATAAGGGGTTAATAAAGCACCATTTAAATAGCTATCATGATCAGGTTGAATATAGTCATATGCCAGTTTTAAGGTGGCTTTCGGCACGACTTTCAGCGCTGCTTGAACACCAAAAATATTACTGTTCACATCTCCTGCCAAAGCTTTGCCTTGTTCTTGCCCATTGATATATTGCGCTGAAATGACTGGTGCGGTTTTTACCTGCGGCATTGCAAAATCAGCTTGGGTATAAATCAGGCGGGTATAATCATCATAACTTTGATACCAGAATTGTGTTTTTAGTTTTTTCTCATGATCAAAATTAAAGGCTTTACCTAAACCCACAGACCAAACCCCATCGGTATCTGCATTGGCATTCTGACGTGAACCTTCAGTAAATTCATCATTGGCATAGCTTTTATATTTATTCACTTGGGTGAAACGTAGAAAATCGTCATTTTTGCCAATTTTCACATCAGCCGCTTGATAGAGATACATCAGCACGCGCCAGTCTGCATAGTCTCCCATAAAAGGTAAATCTAAACGCTGATTACCAATGGTCACGCGTGCCATGTCATTTTTCCATAAGATATAGGCTTCTGCCAATCCATCACGGTCTTCTTTCAGTTCCGAAACTTCTGGATGCTTATTTTTCTCATCCAAGCGGCGTTGCAGGTCATAACCTATCGCGGCTTGTACCCCATAAAAAGGAGCTGTTTCATAGCGAATATAGCCCCCCCATCGAAACCGTGTCTTGATTTAAACCTTCGACAAAGTAAGCATTATTGGTCGAATAGTACAGGGTTTTTACCGCCCCATGCACTGCACCACACCCCAGTGCAGCACCGAAGCTTGCCACCGAATTAGCTTCGATTTGACAATCTTGCCCCATATTGAACATCCCATTCAGACTGGTGTCTGCTGCCCAACTTTGCATTGCCGATGTCATCGCGAGCATGCACAGTGCTGATTTTAATTTAAACGTTTGCATAACAACCCCAAGATAAATATTAAAAGGTACTTATTCTTAATAAACAATTACTTGTATATTTTTTAAGTGGACTATTGGACTTTTTAAAAGCAAAAGCTCCCCTAGACCTATTCAAAATTGAATAAGCACCTTTGAAATTAAGTTTTGACTAAAAATTGAAGAATTAAGTGAACCGCAGCCGAATTATGAAGGCGTATGCTTCGTTTCAGATGCAACTGGATCTAAACCCAATTGTGGTCGAGTCCGTGGTAAATGATTGAACAGCAAGTTCAGTAAAATGGCACTGATACAGGTTGAGCTAATGCCTGAATGTAATAAGGTTTTCACCCAAGTTGGGAACTGTGCATAAAACTCCTGATTTACAATTGGAATCATGCCAATCGCCAATGAAGTCGCCACAATAATCAGGTTGGTATTTTCGCTATAATCTACTTTTGCCAGTGTCCGAATCCCGCTTGCCGCAACCGTACCAAACAGAACAATCCCTGCACCGCCCAATACAGGCATTGGAATCGAGGCAACTAAACGCCCCACGATTGGCAATAAGCCTAATACAATCAGAATGCCACCCGCTGTTGCAACCACAAAACGGCTTTTCACCCCAGTAATCGCCACCAAGCCAACATTCTGAGCAAAAGCACTTTGAGAAAATGAACCGAATAAAGGTGAAATGGCACTAGACAGCATATCTGCACGAATACCATCGCCAATGCGTTTTGCATCTACTGGCGTTCCCACAATTTCCCCAAGTGCAATAATGTCCGCTGTGGTTTCGGTCATAATCACCAGTGTCACAATCAGCATGGAAAGAATGGCGGTGACTTCAAATACAGGTAGACCGAAATGGAACAGATTCGGTACTGCAAATACAGGACCCGCTGCCACTTTACTAAAATCGGTAAAGCCCATGCCCCAAGCGAAGAGCGTACCCAGTACAATCGCCACCAAAATAGCCAAGCGACGCAAAATGACACTGCGCAACATACTGAAAATCAATACAATGGCTAAAGTCAGTGCGGCTAATCCGACATTGGCTGGATCGCCCCAGTTTTCAGCCTTAGGATTACCCCCCATTATCCAGCGAATCGCCACAGGTGTTAGTGAAATCCCAATCATGGTAATCACGCATCCCGTCACCACAGGTGGGAAAAAGCGAATAATTCTGGAGAAGAATGGTGCGATGGCCAAACCAATTAAAGAAGCCGCAATCACCGCGCCATACACCGTTGGCAAGCCCCCGCCCGTACTTAAAATGGCCAGAATGGTCGACACTCCCGCAAACGACACCCCTTGTACAATCGGTAATTTCGCCCCAAAGTATTTAAAACCAATGGTTTGCAACACGGTTGCCAAACCGCCTACAAACAAGGCTGCTGCAATCAATAGCCCAATTTCTGCTGGCGCTAAGCCTGCCGCAGCGCCAATAATCAGCGGTGGTGCAATAATGCCGCCATACATGGTCAAAACATGTTGTAAGCCAAACATGACATTTTTATTGAGACCCAGATGTTGATGTTCTGGGGCAATATTCGGTGTTTCGGAGTGAGTGTTCTGGTGCTGCATCTGTTGTTCCTCAAATTCCTGAATCTTGTGAAGGCAGCTCTGACCTTTAACTACCGCGATAAGTTGAATAAGAGAATGGGCTAATTAATAAGGGCACATGATAGTGCTGAGTTTCATCCGCGACCTTAAAATCAAGACAGACACGTGGATAAAAACTGGCAACTTGCTGTTGCTCGAAATACTCAGCAATTTCAAAAACCAATTGATAGTTGCCCTGCTCCAAATTAACGATATCAAAGGCTTTGATTCGACCGTCCTGATCGGTGCGTTGTGTATCTAGCAGTACAAATGACTCGTCAAACTGACGCTTTAATTTGACCACGACACCGACGGCAGGCTGCCCGATCGACGCATTTAAAATATGAGTACTGATTCCAACCATTATTGAATTTCCTGTTTTAAACGGAGTACCGCAATTTCAGTCAATTGCTGCTGTACTTCTTGCTGTTCTTGTTGCGTGGTATTGCCGAGGCGACGTTGCAATTCCGACAGCATTTCTTGCCCTGTACGCCCTGCAGCACGAATCAGAAAGATATGTCCAAATTTGTGCTCATAATCCAGATTGCCCTGATACAGTGCTTGTTGTAATACCGCATCTGCACCTAACTGGGATTGCTCGTGGGTGGAAAAGTTCTGCTCTTTGGCTGACAGTTCCGCCGCTGCTTTGCGTTCTCCAATGCGTGGATGTTGCGCCAAGGCTTCTGCAATTTCTGTCCAACTCCATCTCTTCGCCTGTTCACCTGCATAGTGCAACAGTTGATCTGTAGTGGAAAATGGGCGCTGTTGAATTAATGCTTCAATCCAATTTGGAATATGTACGCAAGGCTGCAAGAGCGCTTGGGCCTGTGCACGACTCAACTGGTTAAATTGCTGTAAATCCATTGTTGCTCCATATCAACGCATTGTCTGACTGGTCTGACCAGGCAACATAAAACAAGCAATGAATATGCCAATCCTGTAGTCACTAATGCTGAACTATCGGAAAACTGTAGATGTAGATGTAGATGTAGATGTAGATGTAGATGTAGATGTAGATGTAGATGTAGATGTAGATGTAGATGTAGATGAAAACATTAAGACAAGAAAAAAGGAGGTCTTCATTCAAAGCGGTTTTAAATATTATTATAAAGTTATCGATATTCGATTTAATTCAGTTTGATTACAGCCAAAATTATCTTAAAAATTTGCACACCAATTCTTGACGGCTACTGACATTCACTTTTTGATAAATATGCTGTACGTGGGTTTTTACGGTCGAAAGACTACAATTTAATTTTTTAGAAATTTGACTGGCTTCCAAATTGGTAAATAATTCTTCCAGAATAATCATTTCCTTTTTGGTTAAATGGTATTGATCAATAATTTTATCTTTATTAATCACATCGACATGATGATGAAAATGTTCAATGGAAAGTTGATGAAATGCTTCAAACACTTTCTTTTCTTGTTGATGGAATTTTGCTTTACCCTGCTCGCGAAAAACACTCAATCCGAAAATCGGTTGCCCATCACGTTTTCTGAAGAAAAATTCAGCCGTATCTTCAACTTGCCAACGACTCATAAAGTTTAAAAATATTTTATTGGGTTGATGTTGCCCCAAAAGTGCAATGTTCTGATCCCCATGATAAAAATTCCGAAAGCTCACAGGATCATATTCAATTTTTCCATTTAAATATTCATCGATTGCACTTTTGGCGATACCATCTTGTTCAAAATCATAGGCATGTTGAATATTATCGATTTTATAGGTCAAAAACCCATCAATAGGCGAAACATGCTGAATCTGAGCAATAAAGTTCTGACTAAATTGCTGAATAAAATTACGATTGGACATAAATTTTCATCATCCTTTTGAAAATTTAATAAAGTCGATAGGTCAATATAATTAGCATCCTGCCAATTTACAGCCTGACTGAGGGTGAATTTAAAACATCAATTTTAAATCATCGGTTATGGCTTCAATATGTTTTATATTCAAGCCATAACTGAATACCTCAGCAAGACAGATGGATCTATTTACTACATTATTGAGAAATATGAATGGCTTGTTTATGCGTAAACAATAACAATCCGCTTAAACCAAATGAATATCCAAGACCAGACATTTTCCAGCCGCCAAACTCCGCTGCTGGAGATACATCCGAATGGCTGTTAATCCAAACTGTGCCTGTTTCCAGTTTGCTGGCTATTTCTTGTGCACGATCTAAATCTTTGCTCCAAACTGAACCACCCAAACCAAACTCACTGTTGTTCGCGCGTTCAATCACACTGTCCACATCACTGAACTTGATGATTGGTAATACAGGACCAAACTGCTCTTCATCTACCAGTGGCATACCTTCTTTCACATTGGTTACCAAAGTCGGTGGAATAAAGTAACCCTGATCACTGACTGACTTCGCTTCAGTGATAATTTGACCACCTTGCGCCACGGCATCATCAATCAACGCTCTCACTTTATTGTATTGTGGACGGTTTTGGATTGGACCAAAAGTCGTTGTAGCATCCAAACCATTGCCAACCACTTGCGCATTGGCAATTTGAGCGAGTTTTTGCGTCAACGCATCATATACATTTTCATGCACATACAGACGCTTCAATGCGGCGCAGGTTTGTCCCATATTCAGGAATGCAGAACCGAAGATTTTCTCTGCTGCAACATCCACATCCACATCATCTAAGACAATCCCGACATCATTGCCACCCAACTCAAGTACCACGCTTTTTAAGGTATCGACTGAATGTTTTAAAATGCTTTGACCTGTACGAGTAGAACCTGTAAACGTGACTTTATCTACATCCGTATGTTCACTGAGCGCCTGACCCACATCACCTTTACCCAAGACAATATTACATACGCCTTTTGGTAAATGACGGTTAATAATTTCAACCAATTTAATGGTGCTGAGTGGCGTAAATTCAGAAGGTTTGTTCACCACGGTATTTTTGGTTTTTAACGCAGGGAAGAAATGCCAAATAGCAATCATAAATGGCCAGTTCCACGGCGTGATAGATGCCACCACACCTAGCGGACGGTTATACACCTTGATGGTTTTACCACTCGGATCTGGAATGGTTTCGACTGGCACTTCTAGGCTGGTAATGTATTCAATCCAATTCGCACCTGCTTCGACTTCAAACTGTGCCAAAGCCAGAGGTTTACCCTGTTCTGTGGTAATCAGTTTGGCAATTTCAGCGCTTTCAGCACGAATGTCTTGGGCAATTTTAAGGAAGCTTTCATTAATGCTTTGATCTGAAACATGCTGCCAAGTTTTAAACGCCGCACGCGCTGCTTGCACTGCTTGGTCGACTTGCTCGACAGTTGCACTGTTAATTTCAACGATGGTTTGTTCTGTAGCAGGGTTGAGTACCGCAAATGCTGCACCTTGACCAACAACTGTTTCACCATTAAACAACATGTTGCTATTCATCTAACTCATATCCGTATTGATGTTCTTTTCCATGGAGTTTATCGCTGATTATTATTCATAAACTCATCCTTTAGAATGATTTTAACGCAACTTTAAGCAAAAACAACACACTTTTTTTTATTTTTTTTTTATTTAGTATCATTATAAAAATTGCTGAATAATTGAGCCGCCTTAGCCACGATTTTCAATCAACTTTGGCTGATGTAATCACCTGCCCCTCATTTAAGTTGAAAATAATTTGCATAAAAAATCACCCCGAAGAGTGATTTTTTTCAATATTGAATTTAATCAGAACCCCATATAAAAGATAAAGTTCTGCTGCCCAAAAATTGAGGCTGACTTATTTCTCTAGATAATTGGTTACTGCATTCAGGAATAAACTTTTTTCATCCATGATTTTTTCAGAAGGCATTGCACTTGGCCAAGTGCTCCATTGAATCATGACAATCTGATCTTTCGGATTAATCGCCATAATTTGACCATAAATACCAAAGCCCCAATAGGTATGTTCTGCATTTTTAGTCGTTAAAGGTGAGCCATGTTTGGCATGTGAATTCCACCATTGAAAGCCATAGATGCCATGTGGGTAAGCTTCCGAGACCGAACTCTGAGCTTTGGTCCAGTCGGTTGCCGCTTTGGTCCATCCATTTGGCAATAATTTTATGCCATTCGAAAGCTGACCTTCATTCATAATGAACAAGCCCAAACGTGCATAATCGCGCAGTGTGGCATTAAAACCATGCCCGCCCATATCGGTAACACCACGTTGATAGGATTGCCAAATCCCATTTTTTTCCATGCCAGCTTTTTGCCAAACATTCTTTTCTAAATAAGAAGCAATATTCTCATGGGTCGCCGCCTCAAGTACTTTACCTACCAGATATGCCCCGCCTGTAGAATAAGACCACACCGTTCCAGGCGCATACTTCGCTTTTAAATTTTTGACCAGCTCTTATACACACGCATCAGGATCGTCTTTCACCTCACAATAGGTCATGTGGGAAAAGTCTGATTCTGGGTTTTTATAGTCTTCACTCCATGCAACCCCAGAGGTGTGTTGCATTAACTGTCTTAGGCTGACTTTTTCCCATGCTGTGTTTTTAAGATCAGGTAAATACTGAATAATCGGATCATCTAAGGATTTAATTTTCCCCTGTTTAACTGCCACCCCGATCAGCGTTGCCACAATCGATTTTGCAACCGATCTAGACGTCCACAACGTCGTGGCATCATTGTCATTTTTATAATATTCATAGGCAATCTGACCATTTTTTAAAATCATCAAACCTGCGACATCCTGACTCTGTAAATAGTCATTCAAGTGATAGGTTTTATTGTCCAAGCTAAAACTGATGTTTTGGTTGTTAATGGTCTTTTTGTACTTAGGTAACTTCAAAACATTGTTCTTATTGGCATAAAAAACACTGCCATCATAACTGCGATAAGTATTTCGAAATCCAATCAGACGCTGTTCTTGATTCCACGTTAACATATCATGTGGATCAGGGAGCTGTTGATCGACCTGATTCGGGCAATCTACAATCTTTAACTCTTCACAGCTATACGCTGCAAATGTCGTCCCGCTCATCATCAGCGCTCCGAAACATAACGCGATTTTAGATAATTTCATGCTTTAACTCCGTTTAATAAAGTTTCACTTGGGTTAACAGTCCCATAATGACGTTATGATCAAATCCACCTTGATTTGAGCGATAGTAGTTATCTGGATTCCAGATATATTTAACAAATGGACTAAATGTCACTTTCTTATATTTAATTGCAGCATCGAAGGAGACAAATGTCGTGGTTTTATACTGATTACCATTCAATTTTTGGGTAAAGGCGTAAAAATCATCATTCAGTTCTGATTGACCGAACTTTAAGCCTATATGGTCGCCTCGGGCATTGATCTTATGCATCGCTCCCAATTCCCAGTAATGATCATAAGGCTGATTTTTTTCAAGAATTTGAGAATACGCCCCATACAGATTCGACAAATATGAATCTTTGAAATCATAACTAAATCTGATGTTGACCCCATCGGTATCACTATATTTCTGCTTGGTTAATGCATTGGCATATTCAGAGTCATTGCTAAAATACAGCGCTTCAACTTTGCTGTGATCATTTTTATAACCCAAACTATAAACTTGGGTATAACCAAGATCATGATGAAAAGAGAAATCTAAACCTTTCTTTTCGTGCACATAATCATCCGTATTGACTTCAAAAATTCCACTATGGAAATACAGATGTTCGTTGAAGTTATATTTAAAGTAAGCTCCCCAATATCCGTAGTTGGCTGGCAATGAACCCATACTGCCTTTAATTGGATCAGTACAAATCGCCAAGTTCTGACAATTGTTAAATAGAAAATAGCGTCTTAAGTTGGTTCGCCCCACAGAAGTAAAGACTTGATCATTACCCCATTTCTTGTCCCAAGTCAGTAAGCTTAATTGTGAAGGTGCAATATCATTCATTGCGATGGCACCCCCAACATAGCTGCCTACTCCGCCAAACCAATTGGTCGTGGTATTTAACTGGGCATCATTGTTCAGTCCATTGAAGGTATATTGCGCTTTTAAAGTCCCCAAATCGTAGTCCGTGCCAAATATTTTATAATCCGCACCTAAGATCAAAGCACCTGAATTGGTAAATTGATCATCTACACTACTTTCATCACTATACATCGCCAAATCGACAAGATTTGCTGAAAATTTAAAATGGTCATCTGCTAAAATTGGCGTAGAAATGAGCATTGATAAATAGCACATCAAATTCAAAGCTTTAATATGTGGCACTACTACGATCTCCGAAGCTCGTTAATTACGAAAAATCCTTTATTCGTCACCCAGTGGTATTTATACATAAAAATCATACACTTAAATTCATATAGATTGTGTTTTGAAACGAAATATTAGAACTTGTATACAAAATTCATGTAATTGGATACACAACTTAGTGTGCTCAAAATTTAACGCTATAGAATCGGATAAAAATCATCCTAAAGGATGATTTCTGAGTGCTATTGAAAAAAACAATTCACTTTTTATATATAATTAAAAATTACGTATCACAAATTTATTATTTTTAAAATCAGATGGTTAAAATATTTATCTGTTTATATCCAAAATGCAGCATCAGTAAGTGCCTGTAATCTCCTCCATACAGTTCAATCGCAATAGGAAATAGCTATACGTTGCATTTTCTATTGATTCAAATACTCAAAAATACACAACAAGATGATGCTGCAAATTTGACATTAGACGGCTTATGCCCCAGTCAAAATCAAAGACCTTAGCGCCCCAAAATCAGGACAAATAGATGCATTTAGTAGATCAACCTAACTCATGATCTTGGCGTATTTACACACTCGACGTATCAAATAACAGAAAAAAATTCAGATGAATCAATAGAGAAGAATGACTTGATCGCGAGGTATGGTTTCTGCTGAATATGCAATGTTTTTCTAGTGGTTAATTCAGCCATCAAAAAATTTTGACATAAAAAAACCCTCGCAGTGCAAGGGTTTTTTGAATTTGGCGGAAGCGGTGAGATTCGAACTCACGGAGGACTCACACCCTCGTCGGTTTTCAAGACCGGTGCATTAAACCGCTCTGCCACGCTTCCAATGGCGGCTATCATATAAATATTTTTCTAACTTGGCAAATACTTTTGCATAAATTTATCATCAACTGCACAAAATAAAATCAAAAACACCTTTAGGATGCCGATTCTGGCTTTTCATAACGGATTGTATTGATATACCACGTCTTTTTTCCAGATGGTGTCATCACTTCCACTTCATCATCCACTTGCTTGGACAATAACGCACGCGCCATCGGGGAATCTATGGAAATATGTTGCGGATGATGATCATAAATTTCATCTACCCCGACGATACGCAGTTGCTTTTGTTCACCCTGCTCATTCTCAATTTCGACCCATGCACCGAAATAAACTTTGCCCTCTTGCTCAGGAGAAAAATCAATAATGCGTAATTCTTCCAAGCGCTTGCCAAGGTAACGCACGCGACGATCAATTTTACGTAACAATTGCTTGTTGTACTGGTAATCTGCGTTTTCACTGCGATCGCCAAGGCTGGCAGCCCAGTTCACTTTTTTGGTAATTTCGGGGCGTTCTTCACGCCACAAATGCTGAAGTTCAGCCACCAATTTATCGTGTCCAGCGCGGGTAATTAAGTTGGATTTCATGTCGCAAATTGTCTTTTCAGGGTACGAAACAGATACATTTTTAAGCTATTTTATGCTCAATTTCACCACAACAAAAGGGTATAAAAATAATTTATTAATAAAATTAGGTATTTATGTTACATTTTTTCACTATTTTTTGTACTAAATTTGACAATCCCAATTTCCGACTTTATTATGCCCTCATCTTTAGTTTCGTGTACTTTTTAACCTATGTAGTTTTTTTCTACATAATTTCCTTTTATCCCATGTCATTTTGAATGACGTCATGACTGCCCACCCCTTATTGAATTTATCAAACTTTATAAAAGTTTAAGGCCTCGTTTGCTTTGGCTTTTTAGGGCATAAATTACTTGTAGCGGAGACAACATGCACAGTAGTTCATCTTCTGGGTCGAGGCTTTGCCTTAACTCATTAACTTTCTCACTCCCTTTAAAAGCCCTAGCACTCACCGCCGCCTTAATTCCGTTTCATACCATTAATGCGAGCAAGGCTTACCAATATGACGCTGTTGTGAATAACAACAAACTCACAGTGGTTGGTGTAGAAAATCCATCGACTGTTTTTAAAGATGGACAGTATTTACATGGCTTTGGTTATGACCTTGCCCGTAACTATGCTGACAGTATGAATGTAGAGCTGGTGTTTACGACCGTACCTGACAATGCCACGGCATTAAAGCTGGTCGATCAAGGTAAAGTAAACTTTGCCATTACTACATCGAGCGTTCAGAACATCGAAAGCAAAAAGCTGACTTCGTTTTCAGCCACCTGTGGTGACTTATATAGCCTGCAGAAGAATGGTTTAAATACACAACTGAACTGGGTATTTAAACATGCGGATGATCCCCTGACACAGACAGCGAGTGGTTATGTTTGCCAAGGCAAACAGTCAGGTTCAATCAGCCAATTGGCTTCGTTTTATAACCGTAATGTGGTACAGGCCGAATCATGGGATTCTATTGAACGTGATTTGACTAAACGCATGCCGATTTATAAAGCCAGCTTCCAACGTACCGCCGAGAAATATGATCTCGATTGGCATTTCTTAGCTGCTATCGGTTATCAAGAATCGTACTTAAAACCCGATTCAATTTCACCGACGGGTGTGCGCGGCATTATGATGCTGACCAACAGTACCGCCAAAGCCATGGGCGTCAGTAACCGTACCGATCCTGCACAAAGTATTCAGGGTGGTGCAAAGTACTACGACCAGATGCTAAGCAGATTTGACGAAGTGCCTTATCCAGATCGTAACTGGTATGCCTTGGTTGCCTATAATATGGGTCCAGGTGCAGTCGATCAGATTCAAAAGCGCATTAGTGCGCAAGGCAAGGATCCAAACAACTGGGTCAATCTTTATAGCTATTTAGATGGTCATAAAGCCCAGAACGGACGCTATCGACAAGCGGTGCAATATGTCACGCGTATCCGTGCCTATTTGGAATACATCAAAAATACGCCTCAATTGGTGAACATATAAATAGTCATGCATTGAGCGCAAAAAAAAGCTTACCCTCGGGTAAGCTTTTTTTATGAAGAAAACTTAAGCTGTATGCTCAAGCACTTTCTTGAATAACTCTTTTTGCTCTTGGCTCGGCTTCGCTGTTTGCAACGCCATTAACTGAGACATATCACCTTGCACTTTAATTTTACCCGTCATGAAGGCTTGCATAGCAGCAGACATATCAAACTCTAGGAAAACTTTACGTAAAGTTTCTGCATCCATGTTTAAAGTGGTTTTGGCATTTGAAGACAAACCTTTTAAGATTCTGCCGCCATCTAAAGCCAATTCGGTATTACCACTGGTATCTGTCACCACCAAGTTGATGGCTAAATTTGCCAATGCTGGTGGCAAATTCAAGTCCCCTGCTTGCGCAGTCAAAGTTTCTACAGTTGAAAACCAATCATCAGTTAAAAAGGCAGGCATGATGTTTCCTCAAATTTATTTGTTCATTTTCTGTCGCCTATCCAGACAACATCATAGCGAAGCTGTTTTGCTTGAAGCCTGTTATAGCACGTAAATCAAATATTGGGCTAAAGTTTTTTGTACGGACCGTTCAGTTTTTATTCTTTTTATACATGTTGAAAATCAATGAATAACAAAAGCAGACACCACTGCTACATACAGTGGTGTCTGCTGACTTTATTCTGCGGCAAAACCTAAGTTCACCATATTAATGCGCTTATTGATGCCTGGTTCTTCTTCTGTAGAACAACTTTCTTTAAAGTCAAATTCACGCTGTGAATCGAGCACTTCAAAATCAAATAGTTCACGGTCTGCCAACTGCGATGGAGAAACATTCTGCAAAGCACCAAAAATGCTGTGTAAGCGCTTCGGATGCTCTTTGTCCCACGCACGTAACATGTCATTCAACATCGCGCGTTGCAGGTTTTCCTGCGAACCGCACAAATTACATGGAATGATTGGGAACTGACGCATTTCTGCATATTTAATAATGTCTTTTTCTTCCACATACGCCAGTGGACGAATCAAGATGTTCTTTTTATCTGTCGATAACAATTTTGGTGGCATCGCTTTCAAGCTGCCGCCATGGAACAAGTTCAGGAAGAAGGTCGCCAAAATATCATCACGGTGATGTCCAAGTGCCACTTTGGTCGCCCCAATCTCTTGCGCGAAGCCATACAATGAACCACGACGTAAACGTGAACACACCGCACAGTAAGTTTTCCCTTCTGGGGTTAACTTTTTCGTGATGCTATAGGTGTCTTTTTCCAAAATATAATAAGGAATGTTATTTTCTTCTAAATAACGTGGCAACACTTCTTCAGGGAAACCCGGTTGCTTTTGGTCTAGGTTTACTGCAACCACGTCAAAGTTAATCGGTGCAATACGTTTAAACTGCAATAGGATATCCAGCAAGGTATAACTGTCTTTACCACCAGAAATACAGACCATAACCTTATCGCCCTCTTCGATCATTTTAAAATCACGAATGGCATGACCGACTTGGCGGCGCAGCTTTTTTAGCAAACGATAATAGGCAGAGCTGGTTGGGAGTTCTGGCTTGAAATTAAACCCTTGTTCGGACTCAACTGGCGAGTACATAGACACGATTAACCCATAAATAAAAATACCGCGCAATTTTATCCGATTCGCCAAGCAATCGCATCTAAAGAATGTAAATTCTCATGAACAATCCGACTTGTCATTTTCCCGTCTTGCAGATGAGGTAAATTTGAACGTTGCAGTTCATTTTTTAGCCCAAATGCTTATCTTTTGGACTTTTCCACAGTTGTCCACAAAAGCTGTGGATAACTTTGTGGATTTCAAAACACTTGACAGGTGATTCTTCCCATAGTTTAAGGCTTCTATTTAAATTGATCATTTTTTGATCGATTTTATTATTAATAAATATCAGTGACTTATCATAGTCAAGCAATCCTGATTAAAAAAAAATTAAATTTTTTTTTGATTATTAAGTCCACAATTAAACTTGATTTTTACAAAGTCGTGAAAAATAAAATTCGGCAAGGCTTTTTAAGCCGTATTTTTTTGCTAAACTTGTTAAGACTTATTTGGGCAATATTTTATTAATTATTAAAATGAACAATAAAGTAAGAACATTAGCATTATATTTATTAAGCACAGCATCTATTAGTCTAGGAAGTACTATGACTTACGCTGGGCAAATTTATATCTATAAAGATAGTAACGGTGGCACGCTGCTTACTAATCGTAAAAGTTCAGATAAATCTTTAACTAAAGTCAAAGCCACATATTATCCTGACAGTAATATTCATAGTTATAGTAACTGGGGCAGTTCAGAATCTTCGGTTTTGCCTAGTTATAGTCGTAATCGCAATGCATTTGATGCTATGATTCGCCAAGCTGCCCAAACGCATGGGGTTTCAGAAGGTCTCATTAAAGCCGTGATGCATACTGAATCTGGCTTTAACGTCAATGCACGTTCACCCGTCGGTGCGCAAGGCTTAATGCAGCTGATGCCTGCAACTGCACGTCGCTTTAATGTCGCAAATGCTTATGATCCGCAGCAAAACATCATGGGCGGTGCCAAATATTTAAGCTGGCTACTCAAACGCTTTAATGGCAATACGTCACTGGCGCTCGCTGCATATAATGCTGGCGAAGGCAATGTCGATAAATACGGCGGTATTCCTCCCTTTAAAGAAACCCAAGACTATGTACGTCGTGTCAGCAGTCGTTATAGCAACCTGTATTCAGGTGGTCTGATCAGCAGCGGCAGCAGTTCAGGACAAGTCCTTGCACAATCTGTCAACTACACCCCACCAGCTCAAGCGGAATCTCTTCCGAGCACACCTTCAAGAAGTAGCACCCAGCGTCAAATTATTATGGCGGCAGATGGCAGTTATACCGATGCCCCAAGATCTGGGAGTTACTCCACAGAACATGCGTCGGCATCTGCACGAATTTATTGAAGTGAAATTCGTTATTTTTTGCGTCTAATTACGTTTTTTTCTTGAATTTTTGCACTATTCACCGCATATTGATCCTGATGATTTATAAGTTATAAATCAGATTATATTTCTATATTAAGAGGATTTTCTCAATGATGCGGATTGGTTTGTTCTTGCTAACCAACCTCGCGGTACTGGTTGTAGCTGGCATTATTTTGTCACTCTTCGGTGTCGGTAGTTACCATGGCGCGGGTGGCTTGAATCTAGGCAACCTTTTAGTCGTCTGTTTCGTGTTTGGTATGGTTGGCTCTTTAGTGTCTCTGTTCATGTCGAAATGGATGGCGAAAAAAACAACTGGCACTGAACTTATTGACCCTAATGCTCCACGTAGCCAAGCAGAAGTTTGGTTGCTACAAACAGTTGCGGAATTGTCTCAACGAGCTGGTATTAAAATGCCAGAAGTGGGGATTTTCCCATCTTACCAATCCAACGCATTTGCAACGGGTTGGAATAAAAATGATGCGCTCGTTGCTGTTTCGACAGGTCTACTTGAGCGTATGAACAAAGATGAATTACGTGCAGTACTGGCTCACGAAATTGGTCACGTTGCCAATGGTGATATGGTGACACTGGCCTTGATTCAAGGTGTCGTGAACGCCTTCGTGATGTTCTTTGCGCGTGTAGTTGGTGATTTTATTGACCGTAACGTTTTCGGTCGTGAAGATGGCGAAGCTCCTGGCTTGGCTTACTTCGGGATTACCATTGTACTGGATATCGTATTTGGTATTTTAGCGTCTGCCATCGTGATGTGGTTCTCACGTCATCGTGAATACCGTGCCGATGAAGCAGGTGCACGTTTAGCGGGTAAACAAGCCATGATCTCTGCGCTACTCCGTTTACAAGCAGAATCAGAGCTTCCAGACCAAATGCCGAAAGAAATGAAAGCATTCTCAATTGCGGAAGGTAAAGAACAAGGCTTTAGCTTAGCAGCCTTATTCCAAACTCACCCATCGATTGAACAACGTGTAGCAGCCTTACATCAATTAGACTGCGCATAAGTTTAAAGATTCAAAAAAGCCTCCGACATGGAGGCTTTTTTATTGGTTTAATCACCCATTTTGAAACCACGACCATACTGCGGTAAAGCCATACCAAGAGGCCACGAACAGCAAAACAATCACCAGTAGACCAATCAAATCGGGAATATGCAGCCATAGCCAAGCAATCACAGGCTGTCGCCAAAATGCTGAAGACTGCTGCTTCTGTTCCAACTTTTCATGCAAATAAGGATGTTCAACATGTTTCGTATCACGGATCTGATACTCCTCTCGAATATGCTCATGCACAATATCCAGCGCTTTACGGCTGGGACGTATAAAAATATCAAATACGGTGCCTGCAATCGGAATAAAGCCCACCACCAGATCCATAGCTGCGAGTTTATACACCACATTTAATTTCTGCTGCGGCACCCCAATTTGCTTGGCTTTATACACCGCATAACAGGTTAAGGCAAAGCCTGCGATATCCCCAGCCACTGGAATGGTCCCTAAAGCCGCATCGGCGCCTACCCCTTGCTTGGTAAATGGAATACGTATCAGTGAATCCATCAGATTGGCATATTTCGCTAAATCACGCTCTAAACGAATCACTTCTTGTGGTGTTTTTCTTGTCGATAAAGGCTGCTCAGGCATATGTCTGTCGATAGGCTGTTGATTTCACTACAGCTTAAAGCATTTTGATTGTTGAATAAGTAACAAAGGGTTATTCAAAACTATAGACATTTCAATCTCAGAGCATCCGACTCATTGACTCAAGTACCTTCAAATGAAATCTCACACATCTCATTTCAGATCGAGACTTATCCTGAAACCATTTTCAAGATAAGCATCTTCATGCGGTCAATCATCCAAGCTAAGCCATCAATTTAGCTCAGAGCACTAAAACTCCATCACTTATTGAGATTTAGCCTCAGATGACTTTCCTGCAAAAAGTGAACGAATCAGGACATACATAAAGGGAATAAATATCAGCACCAGAACCGTACCAAAAATTACACCACCCAGAACACTCACCCCAATTTCCTGACGACTTGCCGCTCCCGCACCGAAGGCAAAGACTAAGGGAATCACGCCCGCACCAAAAGCCAAAGAAGTCATTAAAATTGGACGCAAGCGCAAACTTGCACCTTCCATCGCGGCCTGTATCACCGTTAAACCGCGTGTTTGCGCCATTGAGGCAAATTCCACAATCAAAATGGCATTTTTACAGGACAAACCAATAGTGGTCAGCAAGGCGATCTGGAAGTAAATATCATTCGGAAAACCTGTCCATGCACTAAACAGGATATTGCCCCCAATCCCCAAAGGAATGGCACTCATCACCGCTGTAGGAATCGTCCAGCTTTCATATAAAGCCGCTAGACATAAGAAAATAAATCCAATCGAAACCAGATATAACCACAAGGCTTGATGACTGGATTTCTGCTCCTGAAACGACAGTCCGCTCCATGCCAAATCTATATCAGGTTGCTGTTCGACTAACTTCTGAATGTCTCCCATCGCGACACCTGAACTGACATGCTTGGCAGTATCGGCTTCCATTTCCAGTGCAGTATAGCCCATAAAACGTTTCACCACCTCAGGTCCACCACCCCAATTCACATTGGCAAAACTCGCGAAAGACACCATCTGATTGGCATCATTACGGACATACCATTGCTGTAAATCTTCAGGTTTGGCACGGAATTCGGCATCGCCCTGCATCATCACCCGTTTCACCCGTCCACGGTCAATAAAATCATTCACATAAGCCCCGCCCCATGCTGCGGATAAGGTACTGTTAATTGCCGATTGTGACAGACCTAAAGCCATGGCTTGTTTTTGATCAATCTTGACTTGTAACTCTGCCTTATCAGGATTGGCCTTGTTATCTAGGTTCTTAAAACTCTTATACTGCTCTGCTGCAGTTTGTAGCTTTTTAAATTCGGCATCTAAAAACTGGCGGCCATTGCCATTAATATCGCGGATCCAGAACTCCAAACCATCGGTTTGCCCCAGCCCACTTACCGATGCAGGCATGTTGACCATAATCTTGGCATTGCGGTTCTGACGGAAATGCTGCATCGCGCGTTCTCGTATGGCTTGGGCGGAGTTGGATTGACCACTCCGTTCATCCCAATGCTTCAATGCAATAAAACCCTGACCTAAATTCTGCCCAGTGCCTGAATAATTACGTCCATAACGCACCATCACCAAATTGACATTGTCTTTTTCTTGAGTCAGGAAATATTGACGAATTTCTTCCCCCACTTCGCGACTTTTAGACATCGGCGCGCCATTGATCAGCTCAAACTGCACGCTCAACATGCCCTGATCTTCACTCGGAATAAAGCTGGTCGGCAAGGCACGGTAGAACAAGGCGAACACGGCAATTAGCGCAGTAAAGACCACCAAGCTGATTCGCTTATGCTTCATGGTCAATTGCGTCAATTTAAGATAATGAGCTTTTAACTGCTCCAATTTTTGATTAAACCACAGCGCCCATTTTTTCTGTTTGTGGCTTGGCTGTAAGATCAAAGCACACAGCGCTGGCGTTAACACCAAAGCCACCATGAGCGACAAGGCCATTGCAGCAACCAGCGTGATGGAGAACTGCCGATAAATCACCCCTGTAGAGCCACCAAAAAATGCCATAGGAATAAAGACTGCAGTCAGTACCAAAGTAATGCCAACGAGTGCTCCACTAATCTCCTGCATCGATTCGACCGCAGCATCTTTGGCAGAGAGTTGTTGCTCATGCATCAGACGCTCAACATTTTCGACCACCACAATTGCATCATCCACCAATAACCCAATCGCCAAAACCAAAGCAAACAAGGTCAGCGTATTGATGCTCATCCCGAGGACATACAGCACTGCCATGGTTCCCAAAATCACCACAGGTACGGTAATGGTCGGAATTAAAGTGGCTCGCCAATTCTGTAAAAACAGGAACATCACGATAATTACTAAAAGCACCGCTTCAAATAGGGTCTTCACCACTTCCTTAATAGATTCTTGCACAAACGGCGTATTGTCCCGTGGATAGACAATTTTATAACCCGCTGGTAATTTACTGGATAAATGCTCCACTTCAGCTTTAATCAAGGCAGAGGTCGCCAGAGCATTGGCACCTGAAGATAGAGAGATCCCCATGCCTGCGGAAGGATAGCCATTAATGGTATTAAAGGATTGATAGTTTTCCGCACCCAGTTCAATGCGCGCCACATCCTTTAAAAAAACAAAACTCCCATCTCGATTCGACTTGACAATAATCTGTTCAAATTCAGGTACGGTTTTCAGACGTGAGCCTGAGGTCACTTTGGCATTTAGATATTGATGCTCGACTGTTGGTAAATCCCCAATGCCCCCCGCAGCCACTTGGGTATTCTGTGCTTCTATCGCTGCACGAATATCAGACGGCATTAAACTATATTGCTTCAGCTTGGCTGGATTGAGCCAGATACGCATGGCATATTGTGAACCAAAGACATCGACTTCACCGACTCCTTCAATACGGGCAATGTCCTGTTCCAAATGCGTCATCATGTAGTCGGACAATTCAATATTATCGCTACGGCCTGAGGCATCATATAAGCCAATCACCATATGGGTATCCCCCAATGACTTATACACGTTCACGCCTTGACGTTGCACATCTTCTGGTAAACGGCTGACCACACCATTAATCGCATTTTGTACCTGAACCTGAGCAGTATCTGGGTCTGTCCCATTATCAAAACTGATGCTAATTCGACTGCGTCCAGAAGAATCACTACTAGAACTAAAGTACAGGAGATGATCAATACCTTTAATTTGCTGTTCAAGAACTTGCGTGACACTTTCTTCAACGGCTTCTGCAGCCGCGCCTGTATAAGTGGCGCTCACGGTAATTCGCGGTGGTGCAATGTCGGGATAACGTTCAACAGGCAGATTCAGAACGGAAAAAAGCCCCAAAGCCATGACAATAATTGCAAGAACACCTGCGAAAATGGGACGTTGTATAAAAAACTTAGACAACATAGGTCTGCGCCACTTATCTAGAAGAAGTAAAAAGGAAGAATCGAAAAAACTAGCAAATTTGTGTTGATATTCAATGACTCAACTTTAAAACACAATCATTATTAACATAGTTACGGATGTATTGATCAATTATGGAGAAATTGTGAAGATGAGGTTCGGCTTCAATTACTATCCATCTCATCAAGTGATAAGCTGAAATACTGAATTTTGCAGATGCATATTTCTGCTAAAGCCACTTTCTCAGGATTTTGAATGATTCAAAGTCGATGAAAAAGCATTCTTGTTGGCTCAAATAAATTGCCACTTTTGGCGCATTTGCTGAGCAAAAATCCATGTTAAACTTTGTAACTTAGAACTCGGTATTTTTAAGCCGATTTTAATGTTTTAGCGCTATTCTTCACTTATCTGAAACGACTTAATCCATCATGAGCGAATATTCTCCCCTCAAAGGTAAAACTGGTCTAAAACGTATTTTAAATGCGACCAGCTATTCAATGGCGGGCTTTAAAGCCGCTTTCCAGCATGAAGCGGCTTTTCGACAAATTATTTATATTAATCTGGTACTAATTCCGATTACTTTTTTTCTTAATGTCAGTCGCAGTGAACAAGCCGTTCTGATCGCTGTCTGTTTATTGGCAATCATTGTCGAACTTTTTAACTCTGCCTTGGAAGCGATCGTCGATCGAGTTTCTTTAGAACGGCATCCGCTTTCTAAAAATGCCAAAGACATGGGCAGTGCAGCGCAATTCGTCGCCCTAAGCATAATTGCCATAACCTGGGGACTGATTTTATTAGCTTAAGCTGTAATTAAGGGATATGTTCAAAATCTAGGGTTAAGCCTGCCAATAGACGAAATAACTCAACTTGGGTTGAGCAATGGGTTTTGGCAAAAATATATTTGATATAGGTGCGCACAGAACTGAGTGTCAGTGAACACTCTATGGCAATTGCCTCGAGGTTGTATCCATTCACAAACAGTTCACAGATTTTGATTTCACGTTGTGACAACTGATAGTGCTGTTTTAAAAATTCATGTGCCAGTTGATACTGCTTATCTGGTTCGGTCAAAAACACTGCAACTTTCTGTTCCATCACCTGCTCATTCAGCATCTTTTGCCAAACACTGGAAAAGGGCACCACACTGAGCATTAACGGTTGTGACTTTTTACTGAGTCGAATCGGCAGTACCCCGCCAGCCTGTGCATCCGCATGCGTCTCTTTTGAGACATCTTGAAAAAGTGCACTGGCTATATATTGTTCTAATTTGGCTTGATCTGCACTGGTTGCTTTAAGTCGGTTAAAATGGTCGAGACTGAGTTCTTGGTGAGTTTCTAAAATAGCTTGTGCCTTGGCATTCGAATAAACCAAACTGGCATTGGCATCCAATAAAATAACCCCCGTTTTTAATGCATCAAATAGCTTATATAAATCCAGATTTTTCTGTTGTACCAAACTGAACTGACGGTGAATTTGTAAGGCACGTCGAAAATGTTTGGCTAATCTTTTTAATAGTTCCGTTTCTGGTTTTGCATACATCTGGACATTGTCTGCCCGATGAATCCCCAAGACCGCCCAGCGATATTGCCCCGTTTCTAAAAGAATCCCTTGTGCTGAACCAATCCCTGAAGGGGCTACACATTTTTCATAAAAGGTATATTCATCACTGTCTTGTCTGGCTGCATAAGCGGTCCAGTCTAAGACCACAGGTTCCCCTAGCCCTTGCTGCTTCAAAATCGGGGCATGCAGTTGCATATCGATCATTTGAATTTTTTCGTCGTGATAGGCGGCTAAAGCGGCTTCAGAAATGTTATGGGTAAAGGTGAAATTGAATTTGAGATTAAGCTGATCAATGGCGGTAAAAATAGCACTTTGACTGCCCGTATAGTGCACCAGCCGCGTCAGTACTTGCTGCCACAATTCAGGATGCATGGTCGCTTCATAAATCATTTCGACCATTTCATGTTCTTGCTCCATTTCCCTCTCCCCAGAAGCAAAAATGATTGATTAATCACCTTAATGATTTGTTTTTTATAATTTTTTCTTGATGAATATTTTTCTGACTCAATTATACCGACAAAAATAAAAAATCCCCACAAAAAGTGGGGATTTTTTAGATTGGTAAAGCTAAGCTGATGATTACATCATGCCGCCCATACCACCCATGCCGCCCATATCAGGCATCGCAGGTTTGTCTTCTGGAATTTCAGTGATCATACATTCAGTTGTCAACATTAAACCAGCAACAGAAGCAGCGTGCTCAAGTGCAGAACGCGTTACTTTAGCTGGGTCAAGAATACCCATTTCAAGCATGTCGCCGTACTGAGAAGTTGCAGCGTTATAACCGAAGTTACCTTCACCATTCTTCACAGCATTAATCACAACTGAAGGCTCATCACCCGCATTCGCAACGATTTGACGAAGAGGCGCTTCGATTGCACGACGTAAAATGTTGATACCTACATTTTGGTCGTCATTCGCACCCGTCACACCGTCAAGTGATTTCGCTGCACGTACTAACGCAACACCACCACCCGCAACAACACCTTCTTCAACCGCAGCACGAGTTGCATGAAGCGCATCGTCAACACGGTCTTTCTTCTCTTTCATTTCAACTTCAGTCGCAGCACCGATTTTAATCACTGCAACACCGCCTGCTAATTTAGCAACGCGTTCTTGAAGTTTTTCTTTGTCGTATTCAGAGGTAGATTCTTCAATTTGCGCACGGATTTGAGTCACACGCTCAGAGATTTGAGCTGCATCACCAGCACCATCCACAATTACAGTGTTTTCTTTAGACACAGTAATTTTGTGCGCAGTACCTAAATCTTGAAGAGAAGCTTGTTCTAAAGACATGCCTACTTCTTCAGAAATTACAGTCGCGCCAGTCAAGATTGCGATGTCTTGAAGCATTGCTTTACGACGGTCACCAAAGCCAGGTGCTTTAACCGCACATACTTTAATAATGCCGCGCATGTTGTTCACTACAAGCGTCGCTAACGCTTCACCTTCAACATCTTCAGCGATGATTAAAAGTGGTTTGCCAGTTTTAGCAACGGCTTCTAAAACAGTGATCAACTCACGGATGTTGCTGATTTTTTTGTCAACCAACAAGATGAATGGGTTTTCTAATTCAGCTGTTAAGGTGTCTTGTTTGTTCGCGAAGTATGGAGAGATATAACCGCGGTCAAACTGCATACCTTCTACAACGTCAAGCGCGTCTTCAAAGCCTGAACCTTCTTCAACAGTGATTACGCCTTCTTTACCAACGCGTTCCATTGCTTGAGCAATGAGTTTACCTACTGTTTCATCAGAGTTTGCAGAGATTGAACCCACTTGCTCAATCGCTTTAGTATCAGATGCAGGTTTAGCCGTTGCTTTAATGTCTGCAACAACTGCACGTACTGCGATGTCGATACCACGTTTCAAGTCCATTGGGTTCATACCCGCAGTTACTGATTTGATACCTTCATTTAAAATGGCTTGAGCAAGTACAGTTGCAGTCGTTGTACCGTCACCCGCGATGTCATTGGTTTTGCTAGACACTTCACGTACAAGTTGAGCACCCATGTTTTCAAACTTGTCTTTTAAGGTGATTTCTTTCGCAACAGATACACCATCTTTAGTGATGTGCGGCGCACCGAAAGAACGGTCGATCACAACGTTACGGCCTTTAGGACCTAAAGTTACTTTTACAGCATCTGCAAGTACGTTAACGCCTGCAATCATTTTTGAGCGAGCTGAATCACCAAATTTTACGTCTTTAGCTGACATTTATAGACTCCGAAATATTTTAATCTTTACTAATCTGATATTGAACGAGTAAGGACGAATTAGCCTTCTAAAACAGCTAAAATGTCAGACTCTTTCATGATAAGAAGTTCTTCACCTTGTACTTTTACAGTTGTACCTGCATAAGTACCGAACAATACTTTATCGCCAACTTTTACGTCTAAAGCGCGAACACCGTTGTCCGTGATTTGACCATTACCTACAGCAATAATTTCACCTTGTGCTGGCTTTTCAGCTGCAGAACCTGGCAATAAGATACCGCCAGCGGTTTTCGTTTCTTCTTCAACACGACGAATAACTACGCGATCATGTAATGGACGAATGTTGCTCATAAATAACTCCATCAGACTAAGTCTATTAAGATGACTGATGACGACTTATTTATTCCTTTGGTCATCATCAAAATGAATTTAGATGACACTTTTGTGGGGATGGAAAAGAGCGCTTCAAGGGCTGCATTTAAAAAAAAGCATCTTTTTTGTATTTTTTTTATCCATTGCGAAAGATTCGTTGTTTAATTCATCAAATTAGAGCAACTCAAATCGCGCTTGCTGCAAATTAAATTGATAATGTCGGACATCAGCCTGCTTATCAATCACATTAAAACTATTGCTCAACGCATGGTGCAAACGATACGAGGTTGCCGTTCCTGCATGTATATCCAAGACTGGATGCCCAGCACCCAAATGATATATAGAGTTTAAATCGAACACTGCCGATTGATGTAGATGTCCATGTAGTAATGCCTTTAACCCACTCTGACTCCAGACTTCCAGTGCCATCCGCCCCAGTAAAGGACAATCTTTAATACCATGTGGATCATCTGGTGGGGTATAAAACGGCTGATGTGCTGCAATGATTTTGATTTTATCTGCAGGTGCCTGTTTTAAAATCTGATCGATCTGCTGGATTTGCTCCAAGGAAATATGGCCCCGCGTATGATAACGGCGACGGATACTGTTTACCCCAATCACATAAAAATGTTCAGTTTCTAGGGTCATTTCCATATTGCCGAAAAACAGTTGGTAACGGGTAAAGGGATTAAAGATTCGATCCCAGACATGGTACAGCGGAATGTCGTGATTGCCTGGCACTACTATATACGGGCAATTCAAACTGTCCAAAAATTGTTTACAGTGAAAAAACTCACGATAACGTGCGCGCTGGGTTAAATCACCACTGACCACCACCAACTCGGGTTGTTGTTCACGGCAAAATTCCTGAATGGCTGTCAGACACGCAGGGCGCTCTGTGCCAAAATGCAGATCAGACAGATGCAGCAGCATAAGGCACCATCATATTGACTGCATTTTTTTCTACTGAAATATGCAAAGGCGGACGCATCTCCACAATTTCACCATCTATTGCGACGGTAAGTTTGTCACGTCTAGAATAAACTTTCACCTTATCTGCGGAAAAACTATAAACATTCGGCGCTTTTTCTAGCTGACCACGGATCAACTGTAAAAGCATACGAAATAGCGTCTGCTTATCACTTTTTGCAACCACCACGCCTGCAACTTGCCCCTGCTCTGCGCATTTGGCTATCCGCAATTTCATTTCTTCTAACTGCAACTGGTTATTGCCAAAAAAGATGAGCGGTGTTTTCACAGGATAGGTTTTTCCATCAACCTCAACTTCAAGTTTTAACTCTTTACGGTCTCGGATCAGCACTGCTAAACCCGAAGTATAAGCATGCAAAGGAAAACGCCCGAACTTGGCATTGTACTGTTCACGACGTTGAATAAATAAAGGATATAAACCTAAGCTTGCATTGTTTAAGTAAATTTGATCATTAATTTTTGCAACATGAATCGGACGTTGTTTCCCCGTGGCAATCACTGCTGCGGCTTGCATAATCTCAAGCGGAATATTTAACACCCGAGCAACATAATTGAATGTGCCTAAAGGAAGAATCCCTAAAGGAATATTACTGCCTATTAACGCTTTTGCAACCGCGTTTAAGGTGCCATCTCCCCCAGCGGCAACTATTACTCCTTCAGCATCTGCAGATTGATGACGTTGAATAATTGATTGCATCAAAGCAGAAAAATCTTTTTGTTCACCCAGCTCGAAAGCCTGAATTTCAAAACCGTGTTCAGTGAAATATGTCAGCAATTGTTCGTAGACTTCTTCTTTATTGCTGGCATGAAAACCAGAGCGTGCATTGTAAATAATGGAGAGAGGTTTTAAAGTCATGCAAGCGATTCACTTCTATGAAGTATTTGCTCTAATTTTGTCCAATTTATCATCAATTAACAATGCCCTTATGCAAAATTCAAATTACCACCATTTATTTAATCAATAATAATTCTCATAAAAAAAATACTCATAAGTTATTGTAAATAAACAAAATAATTAAAATAAATAATCCTCATAAACAAAATAAATATAAAAATCAATTCAACTCAACAAATTTAAATAATTGATTTATATAATAAAAACTAAAGTCCAATACAAATTATCAATAGCTACAAGTAGATAGGGGTGTCTTATTTTTTTCATCGTTTTGTGCTTTAATACTGCCACTTTTTTTTACTTTCATCTAGGTAACCTGATTACTTAGATTGTACTTTGTACAAAATTTGTACACTTTTAAGATAGGCCTCACCATGACCCAAGTGAACGCACCAGAATTCGTTCGTCACCCTAAGCTTATTGCATGGGTTGAAGAAATTGCGAAATTAACCAAACCAGCAAAGATTGAATGGTGTGACGGCAGCGAAGAAGAATATCAACGTCTTATCGACTTGATGATCGCTAACGGCACTATGCAAGCTTTAAACCAAGAAAAACACCCTGGTTCTTATCTTGCAAATTCTGACCCTTCTGACGTTGCTCGTGTTGAAGGTCGTACTTATATCTGTTCTGAAAAAGAAGAAGATGCTGGTGCGACAAACAACTGGGAAGCTCCTGCAGAAATGCGCGCTCGTCTAAATGGTTTATTTGACGGTGCTATGCAAGGTCGTACAATGTACGTTGTTCCTTTCTCTATGGGTCCTTTGGGCAGCCACATTGCACACATTGGTATCGAATTAACAGACTCTCCTTACGTTGCTGTAAGCATGTCTAAAATGGCACGTATGGGTAAAGCCGTTTATGACGTTCTTGGCACTGATGGCGAGTACATTCCTTGCGTACACACAGTAGGCGCTCCGCTTGCTGAAGGTGAAAAAGACGTTGCATGGCCATGCAACCCTGAAAAATACATCGTACATTACCCAGAAACTCGTGAGATTTGGTCTTACGGTTCTGGCTACGGCGGCAACGCATTATTGGGTAAAAAATGCTTAGCTCTCCGTATTGCATCTGCAATGGGTCGCGAACAAGGCTGGTTAGCTGAACATATGCTGATCCTTGGCGTGACTAATCCACAAGGTGAAAAACACTACATCGCAGCGGCATTCCCATCTGCGTGTGGTAAAACCAACTTTGCTATGTTGATTCCACCAGCAGGCTACGAAGGCTGGAAAATTGAAACTGTAGGTGACGATATTGCTTGGATCAAACCAGGTGAAGATGGTCGCTTATATGCAATTAACCCAGAAGCTGGTTTCTTCGGTGTTGCACCTGGTACAAATACCAAGACTAACCCGAACTGTATGGCTACACTTCACAAAGACGTGATCTATACCAACGTTGCTGTAACTGACAATGGCGAAGTATGGTGGGAAGGTCTTTCTAAAGAAGCACCTGCCAACCTGACCAACTGGAAAGGTCAACCGCACACAGGTACTGAAAAAGCAGCTCATCCAAATGCGCGCTTTACTGTTGCTGCAGGCCAATGCCCTTCTATTGACGCTGACTGGGAAAATCCAGCAGGTGTGCCAATTTCTGCCTTCATCTTCGGTGGTCGTCGTGCAGACACAGTTCCATTAATCTCAGAAGCATTTGACTGGGTTGATGGCGTGTACAAAGCTGCAACCATGGGTTCTGAAACTACTGCTGCTGCTGTTGGTCAACAAGGTATTGTTCGTCGAGATCCGTTTGCTATGCTTCCGTTCGCGGGTTACAACATGGCAGATTACTTCTCTCACTGGTTAGAACTTGGTGAAGAAGTTGAAGCGAAAGCGAAAGCTGCTGGCAACAAACTTCCTGGTATCTACAACGTGAACTGGTTCCGTCGTGATGCTGAAGGTAACTTTGTATGGCCTGGTTTCGGTCAAAACATGCGTGTTCTTGAGTGGATCATCGACCGTTGTGAAGGTCGTGCAAGCGCTGTTGAAACACCAATTGGCTTAGTACCAACTTACGAACAGTTAAACTGGACGGGTTCAGACTTCACCAAAGAACAGTTTGAGCTTGTAACTTCTCAAGATAAAGATCAATGGATCAAAGAAATTGAGAGCCACACAGAATTGTTCAATCAATTAGGTGATCGCCTACCAGCAGCACTAAAAGCGCGTCAAAACGAACTTTTAGCTGCGGTTAAAGCAGCAGTTAAGCAATCTGCTTAATTCAGCTAAAATAAAAAAGGTCGCATATGCGGCCTTTTTTTATTCTCGTCTTTTTTAATCCCCACTACGCTGCCTTTTCTTGTGCACGACGCTTATGCAGCTTAACCAGATATTCATCCAATTGAGCAATCTGATCTTGGCTAAATTTCAAATAAAGTTTGCTACGACGTTTTAAAATATCTTCACTACTTACCGCCCATTCCTGAGCCACCAGATAATCCACTTCTTGTTGATACAACCCATGTCCAAAGTGTTGCCCTAATGCCGCAATACTTTCACAGCCATTCAACATTTTCCAGACACGCGTACCATAACCATGGATCCAGCGCTTCGCAAGTAATGGCGGGACCTCTGGGATACGCTGCTGTAACTCATCAAGCAAACGTGTCTCATCGAAAAAGTTTTCCCCACCAGGCAATAATGCTTTTGCCGTCCAATCAGGTTTCAACTTGTGAAAGAATGGCTTGAGTTGGTGCATGGCAGATTCCGCCAATTTACGATAAGTCGTGAGTTTTCCACCATAGACTGAAAGCAGCGGCGCAGGTTGCTCTTGAGAAAGCACCAAGGTGTAATCGCGAGTCATGGCAGATGGATTATCCGATTCATCATCACACAAGGGACGTACGCCTGAATAGGTTGCAATAATATCCTCACGGGTCAGTTGCTGCTGGAAATGACTATTCATAACCTTCAATAAGTAATCAATTTCGCCTTCAGTAATTTCTACCTGATCTGGATTCCCCAAATAACGCTGGTCTGTGGTGCCAATTAAGGTGTATTCATCCAAATACGGAATCGCGAAAACAATACGTTGATCATCATTTTGTAGAATAAAGGCCTTATCTCCAGCATAAATCTTCGGCACAATAATATGACTGCCTTGAATCAATCGAATCATATAAGCGGCTTTCATCTGCAAGTCTTGCTGGATAAATTCAGTCACCCAAGGTCCTGCTGCATTCACCAATACTTTGGCATGCACCGTAAAGTTACTCTGTGCATTTTGTAGCTGTACCGTCCACGCATTTTGTTCGACCTGCGCAGCAAGACAACGTGTACGTGTTTGAATACTTGCGCCATGCTCACGCGCTTGCATGGCATTCGCAATCACAAGACGTGCATCATCTACAGCACAATCTGAATACTCAAATCCTTTCACTATTTCTGGCTTGAACAGACTGGTTTCCGGATCGAAATCCACCAAATTCGAGCCTGCTAACTTTTCCCGCTTACCCAAATGATCATAGAAAAACAAACCCGTCCGAATCAGCCATGCGGGACGTAAATGTGGACGGTGCGGCATAATAAAACGCATGGCACGAATTAGATGTGGTGCCTTTGCCATCAGCACTTCTCGCTCCGCCAAAGCCTCTCGAACCAAGCGAAACTCTTTATGCTCTAGATAACGTAAACCACCATGAATTAATTTACTGCTAGCAGAAGAAGTGTGACTGGCTAAATCGTCTTTTTCACACAACAAAACAGATAGACCTCGCCCCGCAGCATCGGCAGCAATACCAACACCATTGATCCCTCCACCAATCACCACTAGGTCATATGTACGATGTTGATCCATATTCAGGTTCCTCCTATTCTGCGTGCTTTAAGCAACATTTATTTGTTATTTATTCTTTCCTCAATCCTAACAGAAAACCTCAATCCCCTGAGATGAATTGTCCAACCAAGATGGTTAATTTGAATTAATTTGTCTCAAAAGCTTTCTCTTGCTCAGCCACCGTTGATATTCACCATCTGCCCAGTATTTATACGATTCATCACTCAACCTAAGACTAATGTCGAATGCAGACTCACTCGCATCGGCGTATAAAAGATATGTGAAAAGTAACATATCTCCCCTTTTTCAAAATACATATTTTTAAGTTTTTCTCTCCCATCCGAAGAATTTAAAAGAATGTGTTTTGCCGCAGCTTTGGAATTTCCTGTGTCAAACTCATCCCCACAAAGTGCTCAGACGCCATTTGATCGAAAAACGCGTTTTAAATCCATTTTAGGTGGTTCAGCTGGCAATCTGGTCGAATGGTACGACTGGTATGTTTATGCAGCCTTCACCTTGTATTTTGCCCCTGTTTTCTTCCCTGAAGGCAATGAAACCGTCAAGCTATTACAAGCAGCAGCCGTATTTGCTCTGGGCTTCCTCATGCGCCCTATTGGTGCTTGGATTATGGGCATCTATGCCGATCGTAAGGGGCGTAAAGCAGGCTTAACACTCTCTGTATCCTTGATGTGTATCGGCTCATTAATGATTGCCTGCGCCCCATCTTATGACACTGCTGGTATGTTAGCTCCCGCAATTCTCTTGTTTGCACGACTCTTACAAGGTCTCAGTGTCGGTGGAGAATATGGTTCCAGTGCAACCTATCTGACCGAAATGGCAGGTAAAAACCATCGTGGATTTTTCTCTAGCTTTCAGTATGTGACCTTAATTTCTGGACAGCTGATTGCGCTGTGCGTACTGATTATTTTGCAACACACGCTTTCAGAAGAAGCCCTGCATGCTTGGGGATGGCGTATTCCCTTCCTAATTGGCGCCATGCTGGCGATTGTGGTGTTCTGGATTCGTCGTGGCTTGGTTGAAACCCAATCTTCCAAACAAGCACAGGAACAGGCCAAACAAGGTGGACCAAAATCTGGTGCGATTGAATTATTCACCAAACATCCCAAAGCAGCTTTTACCGTGATTATGCTGACGGCTGGCGGAACACTTGCCTTTAATACCTTCACCACTTATCTACAAAAATACTTGGTGAATACCTCTGGGTTTGACAAAAGTACCGCCACTGAAATTACCACGGCAGCCATCTTTATTTTTATGTTGATTCAACCCGCGGTAGGTGCCTTATCCGATAAAATCGGACGCAAGCCAATTATGATTGCCTTCGGTATTTGCGGGGTATTGTTTACCGTACCGATTTTCAATCGGTTGGGTACCACCACAGATGCCACCACCGCATTCTTGCTGTGTATGAGTGGCATGATTATTGTCACAGGATACACTGCCATTAACGCTGTCGTAAAAGCAGAATTATTTCCACCACATATTCGCGCCTTAGGTGTTGCGCTACCTTATGCGATTGCCAACACTATTTTTGGCGGTACAGCAGAATTAGTGGCCTTAAGCTTTAAAAATGCAGGGCATGAAAGTTACTTCTTCTACTATATTACGTTCATGATTGGTCTCTCACTGATCACCTATGTCTTTATGAAAGACACCAAAAAACATAGTCTGATCACTGACCATTAAACACTAAAAATAAGCACGGACGGCCCGCCTTTATTTTGTTACAGGCGGGTCGTTTTGCTTTGAACTACATCGTTATTTTCACAGGCTTATGGCATACTGTGCGCAAGAATAAAACACGGAACTTTCACGATGAAAAAAACGTTTCAATTTTTAGGGCTTGGTTTTATCGCTTTGGGACTTGCAGCCTGCCAAAGCACCCCCCAACAGTATAATGGTCAAGTCGGTTACCGTGTAGAAAGCCAAACTGCGGACTCAGCAACCCTCGCCTATACCCTTGCTGGTCGTCAAAATCAGGACTTGGATGCGAAGAAACTGCAACGTGCCTGCCAAAAAGTTTTAGGCACCAATAAAACCTTTAAACTGCAAATCTTAAGTGTGAATGAAGTCGCGAACCCAGCCGCCATCACTACTGACAGTTATGCTCGCCAAATTGGTAACTCACGTACTTCTATTGGTCTAAGCAATACGCCAGACCTGCATAATGGTGAAGATTATGCGACACGTCAGGCTTTAGAGGCCCGCCCAAGTACTTTGCGTATTGTGCGTTATAGCTGCTCATAAAACATCATGTTATAAGACGCTATGCATTATAGCGTCTTATAAAAACTGACATTACGAAACTCTTTCGCTTCATCTAAATCAGGCCAAGTTGTCGCGCTACGTTCCTCAATTTTCATATATTGGGGATGACTAAAGTTTTTCACGCGACTATCTGCCACCCAAACTTCGGGGGCAAAGTTTAAGAATTCATCTAGAAAAAAGCGGTTACATTGGTCATATAAGACATCTGCTGCCAACAACACATCGACCTGTTCCGATTGATACAAATCATCCAAATATTCCAATTCGACCTGATTTAAAATCGCATTCTCCTTGCACGATGCCAAACTCACTTTGTCGATATCGCAGCAAATGACACGTTTCGCACCCGCCATTTTGGCAGCAATCGCAACTACACCAGAACCTGCACCAAAGTCCAGCACGACTTTATCTTTTACATGATGCGGCTCGGCCAATAGCCACTGTGCCATTGCCAGCCCCGAAGCCCAGCAAAAGATCCAGTACGGCGTTTCATTCCAAATACGACGAATCACCTCATCATCTAGCCGATCTGTCGGAAAAACAGGAGGAATCAACCACAAAGAAATGGGGGTTTCTGGCAACTGTTGTGCCAATAACTCCGCCTGAGGAATCACCTCATGCAGTGCATCCAATAAATGTTGTGGTGCTTTCGCCATTTGAAAAGTACAACTCATTAAATTTATACACCTTTAACACTATGCAAAATATGCATCGTTCAGCAACAGCGAGTCGTATTGAAACTGCCATTTAAATACAGATCACCGCTGTCACTTGAATCAACAGATCAGGCGATCATAATCCAGCTTCAAGTGACTGAAAAGTAATAATCCGCATAGCAAAACTGCACCATCACTCAAGGTGGTATGAACAGAGGATTTTAACTAAGCTAAAATTCGCCTAGATGAAATTTCTCCCATAAAAAAAGCTGTATAGTTTTATATGCTATACAGCTTTTTAAAAGCACATTTAAAGCATTAGCCTAATGCTTTCTCAGCCGCTTCCACTGTTTGACGAATCAAAGTCGTAATGGTCATTGGACCTACACCACCTGGAACAGGCGTATAAGCAGATGCAATCTCTTCAATACCCACCAACTGGATATCACCTACACCACCGCCATCACGTGGATGGAAGCCAGCATCAACTACAACTGCACCTTGCTTGATCCAGTCTTTTTGAATCAATTCGGCTTTACCCACGGCACCCACAATAATATCGGCTTGTTTAACAAACTCAGCAAGGTTTTGCGTACGAGAATGGCAAATCGTTACGGTAGCATTTGCTTCCAATAACATCGCCGCCATTGGTTTACCCAAAATTGCAGAACGACCTACAACCACAGCATGTTTGCCTGCAATTTCAATGTTGTTTGCTTTAAGGATTGTCATGATGCCTGCTGGAGTTGCAGAACCATATGCCGCCTCACCCATTGCCATACGACCAAAACCAAGGCAAGTCACACCATCCACATCTTTTTCTAAAGCAATGGCATCGAAACACGCACGCTCATCAATTTGCGCAGGCACTGGATGCTGCAACAAAATACCGTGCACATCTGGATTCGCATTCAATTTTTCAATTTCAGCCAATAATTGCTCGGTTGTGGTCTCTTTCGGAAGCTCAACTTTTAATGAATCCATACCTACACGACGGCAGGCATTACCCTTCATACGCACGTAAGTCGCTGATGCGCCATCGTCACCGACCAGAATCGTTGCCAAAATTGGGGTACGACCTGATTTTGCTTTTAACGCTTCAACACGTGTTAACAAGTCAGTTTCAATTTGTTTAGCCAACGCACGACCATCTAAAACTAATGCCACAGCACATCTCCAAGGTAGATATGAATCAATTTTGCAAATAATACATGATTATTTAGGCAAATTTATTCTACATGCTGATTTTATGTGCATATGCACGATTTAAAGTATTGTAATTTTTTTAAAGGTTGCTAATATGTGCATCAACAAGACATGGCGGGGTGGCAGAGTGGTCATGCAGCGGACTGCAACTCCGTGTACGCCGGTTCGATTCCGACCTCCGCCTCCAATCTTGTTAAAACGCCCGGGTGGTGAAATAGGTAGACACAGGGGATTTAAAATCCCCCGCCCTCAAAGCGTGCCGGTTCGAGTCCGGCCCCGGGCACCATTTTAATACTTCTTAAAATGGTGTAATAAAAATCCAGCGAAAGCTGGTTTTTTTATGTCTAAAAACTCCTCCTGCCTAATCCGTAAATCAAGCCAGCAAAGTTAAATTTCAAATAGTACTGCGTTGTTTATACCGTTAATGCTTGCTGCATATAAGCTTTTAACTCTCGAAAGAAATCCTCTTTTAAGCTACTCGGCTCCAGAATTTGTACATAGGGAATCCAGTAACGTACAAAAGGCAGTAATTGCTTCGGATGAGTAATAGAAATTGACAAGTGTAAATTGCCATTTTCCATTTCTTTCAGAATGGTCTGTTGAGGAAATTGCTTTTTGAATTTGAAAAAAGAAGCCACTTCAGCATCAACCAGCAAATGCACTTCCTGCTTTTCTTTCCCAAACCAAATACTCTGCTCCTGTTCAAGCTGCTCTTGAATTGCTGCACTTTGCTCGAATAACGATAACTCTTGTAGAGGATTCATCAATTGAATGCGACCTAAGCGATACGCTTTTAATTGATCATCATCGACAGCTGCCAGATACCAACTGCCAAAATGATGAATAAGGCGATAAGGTTGTACCCGTCGATATTCATTGCGATATAAAAACTCAACTTCACGTTGTTCCTGAATCGCTTTGGAAAAATACTGGAATAGCCCGAGAAACTGTGTCGCATCTTCAAAGCTATAGCCTTTTGCCATATAGGTTTTCTGCGCCTGATTGCCGAATAACTCTCGTAGGAATGGCAATTCAAGGCTGGGAAACAAACTCCCAATCCCCGATAGCTCAGCAAAACTCTGTACATCCTGCGCTCGAATGCGACCTGAATCATGCTGCTTTAAATAATACTGTTTCGATTTCTGATCATGAACCAACGGCAAATGAATACTTAAGCGATCGAAATCTCGCACGATCGTTCGCGGACTGACGGAAAACTCTTGAGCTAACAATTTGGCATTTAACTTTTGACCATTATTCAATTTAATTACAATACTGGCCAAGCGTTCCGCTAATCGCTCATGAGAAGAAGCTTGACGCTCCATAAAAAAACACCCTTACCCACAAAATTATTATCAAGTCATATTTAATTCATTTAGTATTTGCTCGGCTTAAAATCCAAGCATCGTTTTATTTATGAATACCGCATTTAATGACAAAAGAAAATACAGCAAACAGAAATTTTTACCACTTACAACTTTATATTCAGTTTTAACCGCTCTTTATATTGCTCCATATGAATCAATGAAAAATAAAAATGACTGAATTTTTCAGTCTTTAATTCTTTACGAATGAACCCTCGAATCATTCGACTCTTTGCTTTTTTAATATGCAAAAAATGTAATGGTCCAGCGATAATTTTCATAAAACCCTCCAACCGATCACAGTTTTTGTAAAATATGCTATCAACTGGTCAGGTGGTGTCACGATTTCACTAAATAGTAAAATTTTTCTACTAATTTAGTTGGTTTTAATATCATTTGACCCAAATATGCTTTTCTGATTTATAATACGGCAACTTTCAAGTACTTATTTTTATGGTCAGTGACAAGCAGGCTGCGCTCTTTTTAAAACAATTACAGATTCAGTATCCCTATGCATTTAGACGTAATTTTGTATTTTATGGCATGCTGAAAACTAAAGGTTTAATGGATGAAATCAAGGAGTTTATTCCTTGGATCTTAGCCATTATGATTTTCGTTTCACTGTCTTTAAGCCTTGGTCACTATATCGAATCGCATTTCCTACGCTTTACTACATTTCAAGCACAAGGCATTTCTGCGCTGTGCTTTATGCTGCTTTACATGCTTTATGTTCCGCTTGTCCTCAAACAAATGAAGCACAGTTCTCGTTCTTATTATGAACAACAGCAGCATGCACCAATTAAAATTGCAGCCCTTATTATTTTACAAGCGGTCAATATTGCCTTTATCGAAAGTACATTTTTACAAATTGTGCTGTTTTTCTTTGCCATGGGTTTTGGCTTTGTAAAGTTTTATAAAGAAAATCTATTCCGCAATAGCGCTACACATGTTGGACTATATTATTTACAGGAATTACGCCGCTTTAATTTCTGGAGTTATAAACAAATTATTCGACTCAAAATAATACTGCAATTTAGCAAAAAAAATACGGCAACATATCAACAGAAACTCAAGCAATTACAGCATTTTAAAAACCTGCATTTAAAGTCCATGCAGATGGAACAACAATTATGCTTAACCCACAAGCATCAGGATTTAGAAAATTATCTCGATAGTTTAATGTAATAAAAAACTGGGCTTTGACCCAGTTTTTTTATGTTTTTGATGATTAGTTAAGCCGATTGCTGTAAATCTCCCAACAACTGCAATTGCGAATTGAAAATAAGTTGATAGCCTCGCGATTCATCAACCATGTAGCTTTGCTCTTTAATACTGTCGATAAAAATCCAATTCGACTGCATATTCTGTTCAGTAAAATCGACCAACAAATACCCCCGCTGATTCAAATTACAGTATGCCAGATCATTAATTAAAGTCTGAAAGGCATATTCAAATTGCTGCAATTGTGCCAAAGGAATATTTAAATATTTTTCCAAACCAGGTGAAGACACCGAACTGGTTGCCAACTCCACGCCCAGCATATCTTGATCCTTGCTCAGCAACTCCGAATACCAAGCATTATGTGTATCCCCTGCCAAGACGACGACTTTCTTATTCAAGCTCTTTAGGGTTGCATACAGCACTTCTCGCTCATAAAAATAACCATCCCATGCATCCAAATTATAAGGTGCAACTGTATTGACCCGTGCCTTTTCTAAGTCAGTCAGAGTTGGATCACCCGCCTGTAAACGTAATTTGATTTGAACCAGCTCTGTAATTTGCGTATTCATTTTCACCAATGTTTCAGCCGTAACCGTACCACTGCTGATTTCAGCCAGAGACAACAAAAGCTCAGCAGGAATGAACATTTTTGACATCAGCACCTGCTGTCCCAATACGTTCCACGTGGCACCACTGCTCATGAGTTTTTGCAGTAACCAGTCCCGCTGCTCATAGCCAAGTAAAGTCCGATCCTGCGCCAGCAAGTCTTGCTGGAACTGCACCGTATTCAAACCTTGTGTGTTCATGTAATTGGCATAGTCCAATTGCTGATCCCGCGCAATAATACGTGTATCCAGCATGGTTAACTGCACCAGTGAACCAAAATCAAACTGACGATAAATATGTAAATGATCGTCCTCTGATACTGGACGAATTGGCATCCACTCAAAGTAGGCTTGTAACGCTGCCAGTTTACGCTCAGAGAATTTCCCTTCATTTTGCGCTTGTGCAGTTGCCTCAGTATGATTCTCCGCCCCATCGTGCCAAGTATCATTGGCTAGCTCATGATCATCCCAAATTACAATAAAGGGGTGTCGCTGATGCAATGCCTGCAAATCCAAATCTTGACGGTACAAAGCATAACGTTTGCGATAATCATCTAAACCAATAATTTCCTGATTATTATCATCTGCAAGCAAACGCCCGAGTTTCTCCGCATCTTCTGTTGCGTAGCCGTCTTTGCCATATTCATAAATATAATCCCCCAGATGCAGCACCACGTCGACATCCTGTTTCGCCATTTCACGGTAAACATAGAAATAACCTGCGGGATAATTGGAACAGGAACAAACTGCAAATTTCACCTGAGAAGCCTGAATAGCTAAGGTCTTCATTTGCCCAATCGGTGAAATGCTTTGCCCAAAACGGAAACGATAAAAATAACGCTGCTGTGGCAATAGCCCTATGACATCCACTTTTACCGTGTAGTCTTGTGCTGGACTGGTTTGGACTTTACCTGTCGCAACCATTTGAGTAAATTGCTGATCGCTTGCCACTTCCCAAACAATTTCTAAGCGTGCTTCCAGATCACTAGGCGTTGCACGCGTCCAAATAATCACGCGGTCTTGTAACGGGTCACCACTGGCAACACCATGTGCAAATTGCACACTAACACTCGAACCCGAAGCATCATCCGAGTCATCACCACATGCGGTGAGTGAAAGAGGTAAAGAAACCGCACCAAAACCAGCTAAAGTTTTTTGAATGAGTTCACGGCGCGTTAAAGTATTTGTCATTTTTTTAATCCACTAGAAACGTGACTTAAAAAATAGGCAAAGAATATTTAATGATGATCTCAATTACATGAACATATGATGACAAGGCAAGTCCCTGTTGTCGTTAAAATTGTGATTTTTTGATCACAAACTCATGAATTGTCTGAAAATAAAGCAAATACGAAGAAATCAACTTGCAAAGAATAAATTGGTACTCTATTATTGCGCTCATGCCCGGGTGGTGAAATAGGTAGACACAGGGGATTTAAAATCCCCCGCCCTCAAAGCGTGCCGGTTCGAGTCCGGCCCCGGGCACCATTTTAATACTTCTTAAAATGGTGTAATAAAAATCCAGCGAAAGCTGGTTTTTTTATGCCTATAATTTATAAATCAAAATGACGAAACCACAACAAAATGAAAAAAATCCTAAGCTTGATGACTTTAATCCTGAGTCTTTCAAACCTTGCTCACGCAGAAACCAAGGCCGTAGAGACAAATACTGAAAAATTTTATGATCGGTTTGCTGGGACGATTCTCGAAAAAGACCAGCAGCTTTACCTACAAGTATGTAAGTCTGTAGATGCAGAGTTTAAGTTAAGTTTTAACCATATACGTGATGAACAGCACATACGCACACTCATAAAAACTTATCCAAAGTTTTGGCTGAATCTCAGTGCCAATACTGAAAAAATCAAAGATAAATATGTGATGACGGTCAATGCAATTGAAGATGAGCACTTAAATCAAAGCTGTCACTTAAATGACCTTTTAGATGAACTGTAAACCTCAATCTTGCATTAATCCAATTCATCTCACCAACATAAAAAACAGAGAGTGACTCACCACTCTCGATTCGCAATCAACTCTTCCATTTCTACATCGAAATGACCATGTTCTTGCACTACCATCATCATGGCTTCAGCAATATAATCGGCCGCGGTATCATCGAGCGATGAATCCAAATCTTCAAACTGTGGCTTCATTTCATTAATTGCTGAAACAGCATCATTTGCAAATCGATAAATTTCAGATGTACTGTCCTTAACCTTTGCCACTTTCTTAGCAAATTGCACAATGCATTGCTGCACTTCAGCCACCAATACATCTGGGTAATATTCATCATCAAACATCGGGAGAAGTAAATCTGCAAACATACAGCCACTCAAACTACTAATAAACGCGAGCCTATATAGCATAAAGACTGGCTTTTACCAAATAAAAAAGGGCAGATTAAATTCCACCCTTGAATATCATGAAAAAATACAGAAATTTAGAATTAAGGTTTAACAAGCTCAGCACTCAAGCTTTTTGCTGTTTTCACCAAATCCAGAAACTCGGTACGTAAGCCAAACTCATCTGGCTGTGCTGCACTTTGCGCCAACTTGAAAATATCATCCCATTGCATCTGAGCATTATACTGCCCACCCCGTAATTGCTGTGCATAAGCTGCAACAGCGATCGCAAAGCGCGTATCAGCCGATGACTGCGCCAAGTCTTGGCTACGTACAGGCACTGGCTGGCTTAACAAAATACTTTGACTCTGTTGCGGTTGTTTATAGCGCACATTCACATAAGCATATTCCTGCGTGTTGGCTTTACTTGAATTTACAGGTGCTTGATAGCGCGACTCATTCAACCAGCCTTTTTGCCCCACAGGAATAATTTCATATAAGGCCGTGACCGTATGCCCCGCCCCAATATCCCCCGCATCTACACGATCATTATTAAAATCTTCATTTTTTAATAGGCGATTTTCATAACCGACCAGACGATATTCTTTGACTGTTGCGGGGTTAAACTCGACTTGGATTTTGACATCCTGCGCAACTGTGGCCAGTGTGGAACTGAGTTGGCGTTGTAACACCTTCTTGGCTTCACGCTCATTGTCGATATAACTATAGCTCCCATCTCCCGCATCTGCCAACTGCTCCATTAACTGCTCATCGTAGTTTCCAGAACCAAAACCAAACGTGGAAAAGGAAATGCCTGATTTACGTTTTTCCGCAATCATGCCCTTTAAGGTGTCAAAATCTGTAATTCCGACATTAAAGTCACCATCGGTTGCGATCAGAATACGGTTGATGCCACCCTGAATATAAGATTTTTGTGCTTGATCATAAGCCAATTGAATAGCACGCTCACCTGAGGTTGCCCCGCCTGCTTTTAAGCGATGAATGACTTTTAAAATTTTATCCTTGTCAGCGCCAGCAGTTGGCGCCAAAGCCAGATCTTCACCGCTGGCATAGGTCACAATACTCACCTTGTCTTGTGGGCGTAATTGCTCCGTTAATATGCTCAGGGTTTTCTTCACCAAAGGTAGCTTATTTTCAGCACTCATACTGCCAGAGACATCCACCAAAAATACCAGATTGGCAGGTGGAAGTTGCTGCATCTGCAAATCTTTAGCCTTAATGCCAATCTTGATAATTTTGGCATTTTGCTGCCAAGGAGAATTAACCACTTCAGTATTCACCGAAAATGGATGCTGCCCCACAGGATTTGGATAGTGATAGTTAAAATAATTCACCATTTCTTCTATGCGTACAGCATCCACAGGAGGCAATTGCGCTGCCTGTGTCAAATAGCGCCGAACATTAGTGTAGCTTCCTGTATCCACATCAATACTAAAGGTAGAGATAGGCTGCTGCGCAACCACATACACAGGATTGGTTTCTATTTTCTGATAATTCTCGGTATTTTCGATAGGCAATGGCATATTTTCAGGCATGCTTATCATAGCCATCGGTGCAGGCATCGCCAAACCAGCAGCTGCTGTTCTGCTCATCGACATTTGTTGTGGCGGAACCTGACCACAAGCAACCAACAATATACCTGTTACAGCAAGTACTAAAAATTTAGGTCTTAACTTCATGATTTATCCAACGTTATTTTATTTAAATTTCAATTCCATCATTCTGCAAACATAGCCCCGTATTACAAAGCACTCTCCTTACACAAAATATGCAAGAGCTATGCATCACAAATCATTTATTGTTCTATATCCAGCAATATATTTAAGTTCAGCAGCCGTTTAAGCAGATTGCATGGCTTTCCACACTTTAATCGCATCAGACATGGCTTTCACATCATGCGCACGCACCATGCTTGCACCCTGCTGAATACTCAGCAAATGTGCTGTAACAGAACCCACTGCACGCTCTACTGCATCAGCACCGCCCAGTGCCTCACCTATAAAGCGCTTACGTGACAATGCGGATAAGATTGGATAACCCATACGATTTAGCTTCCAGAACTCTTTTAACAGTCGCAAGTTCTGCTGAGCATTCTTGGCAAAACCAAAACCAGGGTCAATCATGATATGTTCAGGTTTTACCCCAGCCGCCAAAGCATCATCAACACGCTGCTGTAACTCTGCAATCACATCCTCAGTCACATCTTGGTACTGATTCAAATTATTCATGGTGGTCGGCTCACCACGCATATGCATAATAATAATTGGAATATTTAACTCCGCTGCAGTTTCAAGTGCATGTGGACGCGTCAGTGCACGCACATCATTCCAAATATGCGCCCCCGCAGCGACAGCCGCACGAATCACTTCAGGTTGCGAGGTATCAATTGAAATAATAACATCATGCTCTGCAAGTGCCTGCACCACGGGAATGACTCTGCGAATTTCCTCTTCAACCTCAACCACTGATGCGCCTGGTCGTGTGGACTCGCCCCCCACATCAATTACCGTCGCCCCTTCTGCCACCATTTGTAATGCACGCGCAACTGCAGCATCTTGGGAGTTATGCAAGCCACCATCACTAAAAGAATCAGGTGTCACGTTTAGAATCCCCATCACATGTAGTTGGGATAAATCTAAACTCAAACGACCACAGCTGAGAACGCGATTCGGTAAAGGCTTAAGTTGCATAAATACACTCCTGAAACAATAGCTGCTAGTGTAGCAATTCAATCTTATTTAAGGCTGAAAACTTTTCAATTCGACTTTTATTCTTAAGGCAACAGCATAAAAAAAGAGCCTCATTTAGAGACTCTCTTTTACATTACCTTTGCAGCTTAGCTTGCTGGTAATGGTGGTGGTGTAGATGGACCGCTGGTTGGCGTCACATCAATCACAGGATTCTCAGCCACATACACCTTAGGTGGTTGTGGTTCACGTCCTTCCATAATGTCACGGATTTGATCACGATCAATCGTTTCCCATTCCATCAAAGCTTTCACCATCGCATGAGCGATATCTTTGTTATTTTCCAAGACATCACGTGCCACACGGTATTGCTCATCAAGGATGCGACGTACTTCTTCATCGACTTTTTGTTGCGTTGCTTCAGAAATAGTACGGCTACCGACATTACCAAAGAAACCATTTTGGTTTTCATCTTCGTAAACCATCACACCAAGTTTGTCCGACATACCGTATTTGGTCACCATCGCACGTGCCATTTTGGTTGCACGTTCGAAGTCGTTCGAAGCACCTGTAGATTGCTGGTTAATGAAGATTTCTTCCGCGATACGACCACCAAACAAGATCGAAAGTTCATTCAACATCTTGTCTTTGTAATGGCTAATCTGATCTTGCTCAGGCAACTGCCAAGTCACACCCAATGCCCAACCACGCGGCATAATTGTCACTTTATGCACAGGATCTGTTCCCGGCAAAATTTCAGCCACAATCGCATGACCCGCTTCATGGTAAGCCGTTGCACGACGCTCTTCTTCACGAAGCACCATCGATTTACGCTCTGGACCCATGTAAATTTTGTCTTTCGCATCCTCAAAGTCATGCATATCCACCGTATTTTTATTACGACGAGCAGCAAACAATGCAGCTTCATTGACCAAGTTCGCCAATTGCGCACCAGAGAAGCCTGGTGTACCACGAGCCAAAACTTTAAGGTCCACGCCTGTCACTGAAGGTAATTTCTTCAAGTGAACATTCAGAATTTGCTCACGACCTTTAATGTCAGGAAGACCCACCATCACTTGACGGTCAAAGCGACCAGGACGTAATAAGGCTTTATCCAATACATCAGCACGGTTGGTTGCAGCAATGACGATAATCCCTTCATTACCTTCAAAGCCATCCATTTCTACCAGCATCTGGTTCAAAGTTTGTTCACGCTCATCGTGACCACCACCTGTACCTGAACCACGGTGACGACCAACAGCATCAATCTCATCGATGAAAATGATACATGGCGCATGACGTTTGGCTTGTTCGAACATATCACGTACACGTGATGCACCGACACCGACAAACATCTCAACGAAGTCAGAACCAGAAATACTAAAGAATGGCACTTTCGCTTCACCTGCAATCGCTTTCGCAAGTAAAGTTTTACCTGTACCGGGTGGACCCACCATTAACACGCCTTTCGGAATGGTTGCACCAAGACGTTTAAACTTCGCAGGATCTTTCAAGAAGTCTACAATTTCAACTACTTCTTGCTTCGCTTCATCACAGCCCGCTACATCAGTAAATGTAACTTTAATTTGGTCTTCAGACAGCATTTTTGCTTTTGACTTACCAAAACTCATTGGACCGTTTTTACCACCTGCTCCGCCACCCATGTTGCGCATAAAGAACATGAATAACAAAATGATTAAGAGTACAGGGAAGCTTGCAATCAGAAGTTGCATCAACAAACCTTGGCGTTGTGGTGCAGTACCTTCAACGACAACATTGTTTTTAATCAGGCTAGGCATCAATTCAGGATCTTGCACCGCTGGACGAATGCTTTCGAACTCAGATCCATTTGATTTAGTGCCACTAATTCTTTCACCATCAATTGTGACTTGCTTAATTTGACCAGCATTCACCGCTGTAACGAACTCTGAATAGTTCATTGCAGTTGGCTTATCACGGTCACTGATGTTGCTGAAGATCAAAATCAGCACACCCAGTATAATGAGCCACAACACGGCATTCTTGAAGAGATCGCTCAAAGCTTTATTCCCATATCAATCTAATTTGATCATGCCCAAGGATGGGTGACCTTAATAATGTAAGCTGTAAACCCAGCTGTTCAATAATGTAAAAAAGTACAAAATGCACAATTTTTAACGAGTTGGCAAGTAAACTTTACTTTAAAGCCTTCTTGCGCCCTTGGCCGATTAAAAAAACTTCTTTCGAACGAGCACGTGATGCAGCTGGCTTAGCCGTCTTCAACACGTCAAAACTATCGACCACTTGTTTACGGAATTCATCAAAGCCTGAGCCTTGGAAAACTTTCACTACAAACTGCCCATTTGGTCCTAAAACTTTATTGGCAAAGTCCAGTGCTAGTTCACACAGGTAGATTTGACGAGGTTGATCTACAGCTCTATTACCTGATGTATTGGGGGCCATATCTGAAATTACAACGTCAACAACACGCCCATTTAAAATATTTAACAATTTTTCGAAGACTTCTTCCTCACGGAAATCACCTTGTAAAAAAGTCACATCGGGTAAAGCATCCATTTCTAAAATATCTGATGCGATAACCAAACCTTTGTCACCGACCAGTTTTCCTGCAATTTGGGACCAACTTCCTGGAGCAGCACCCAAATCCACCACGGTCATACCAGGCTTAATAATTTTATATTTTTCTTGGATTTCAAGTAACTTATAAGCAGCACGCGCTCGATAACCTTCCTTCTGTGCTTTTTTCACAAAAGGATCATCAAGATGTTCTCTCATCCACGCACGACTACTTTTGGATAATTTTTGGTTGGTAATGCGTGTGGCCATAACTCTCTATGTATATAAAAACTTCTAATTTTTTATTGTACGTGAAAAACCAAGTGCTTGCAGTATACATCTGTATCTAAATCGACTTAAAGCGCCTGTTTTTTTCAATCAACAAGATCGATTATTTCAACCGCTTTAACTCATTTTTGCTATACTAGGTCGTTTTTAAAATTAGGTTATCTTTCATGGCGGCTTTATCTATTCAGGAACGCAAGCGTTTACGTCAAATTGGTCATGCACTTAATCCTGTTGTGATGATTGGTGGTCAAGGTTTGACTGAGAATGTCGTTGAGGAAACCAACCGTGCATTAAATGATCACGAACTCATCAAAGTTAAGATTGCAGGTGAAGATCGTGAAGCACGTGTCGCAGTGATTGCTGAAATTGCAGAAGTGACTGGCGCTGAAGTAGTACAAACGATTGGTAAAATTGCCCTGCTTTACAAAAAAGCGAAACAGCAAAATCCAAAACTTTCGAACCTTGTTCGCCACGCTCATTTATCTAAGTAATTTTGATTTATGGCAAGTTACGAGCTCAGCGCATTTGACCGACGCTTCCAAGCCATTTCTGTGGTGGGCGCGATTGAACAAGTCAGCCCGTTTACGCTGAATGTCGGCTTTTGGATTCGTGACCCGAACCAGTGGATTGACTGGCCTGCTTTAGTTGCAGCACATCCACGTCAGGATTTTCTTTGGGAAAACACCTGTTTTGAGATTTTTATTGGTGTGAAGCACGAAGATTTTTATCGTGAAATCAATTTAGCGCCTTCTCAAGCATGGCAAGCCTACCAATTTGAAGAGTATCGCTATCCTGAAGATATGCCACCGCATGCTGCGTATGATATTGAGTTGAACCAACTCAAGCGCACGCACTATGGACTGAATGTGAGTGTAGATTTAACCGAATTTATGTTGCAGCATAAGCTCAAATGGTCTGATCTATTCATTGGCTTGACCGCTGTACTGAAGACCTCTCAAGGTGAGCAGTTCTACGCCATGCAACACAGTAGTCCAACAGCGGATTTTCACAATAAACGCGATTGGCTACATCAGTTCTAAAGCACTCCAACTCCTCTCCTTTTACAAGGAGAGGTGAAATTTTTCTTTATAAATTCATGATGCGCTCAAGGTTGGCTTTCCGAAGCATCTTTACTCGAAACTTTATTCCACGCTTCTAAAGTATGTTCTTTAGAACGTTTAAAGGTTTCAGTTAATTGGTCTTTATGCTTAACCGAGATCTGGCTGACATCATCTTTCAGCTCTTTACCAAATTTGGTCAAATCTTCAATTACCGCATTCACTTCCGTTTTTACAAAGTCTTTCAGATCAGTGAGATCTTTCTGTGACAAGTTCAATTGTGATTTCAAACTCTCGATACGCTGCACTACATCTTCTTTGAGCTGGCGAATTTGATCTTGCACGGTAGCATTTAATTGCTTCGCCTCTTCAGTGACTTTTTCTTCAGCCTCTGTCACGGCTTCTGTCACCTGCTGCTTCGCTTGCTTTGCCACTTTTTCCAATTTTGCGGAACTTTCAGTGACGACCTCTTTCAGGGAATCGGTCACTTCTGTCGGTTTTTTTTCTACTGTCATGATGCACAACCTGTTCTTATAGTAAGGAAGATTTACAGCTTAACTGGATGTGTTCAAATTTAGGGCTTGATTTGTCAGACAATTCTTAATTGCTTACATTTTCCATTTTTTGTGCAACAAAACAACGATCTAAAAAATGCAAGTCTTTTATCTTTTTATTCTTTGGTTTTTACGTGGACTTCTTCATAGCTGATGCGTATAATGCGCTGTTAAGTTACAAGCGAGCAGACACGAGGGAGGGTAGGTTTTTTTAATAGCCTTCCTTTTTTTTCGTCTACTCGCTTTTTTACAGCCCTATTTTTGTGGTTTTAGTTCAGGAGCTTTGGTTTGAGCATCCCCGCCATTTTAGCCCTCGCCGACGGTACAATCTTTAAAGGTACGTCTATCGGCGCAACGGGAAGTACGACTGGTGAAGTCGTTTTTAACACAGCCATGACTGGCTATCAAGAAATTCTGACCGATCCAAGTTATGCACAACAACTTGTGACATTAACTTATCCGCATATCGGTAATACAGGTTGCAACTCTGAAGATGCAGAGTCTGGCCGTATTCATAAAGTGTGGGCAAACGGTTTAATTATCCGTGACTTACCTTTATTGCATAGCAACTTCCGTGCAGAACAATCTCTAGGTGAATACCTTGTAGAGCACAATGTCGTTGCAATTGCCGATATCGATACACGTAAATTAACACGTATTTTGCGTGCCAAAGGTGCGCAGAACGGTTGTATTCTAGCTGGCGAAAATATTACTGAAGAAGAAGCTTTAGCAAAAGCTCGTGCATTCGGTGGCTTGAATGGTTTAGACCTTGCGAAAGAATGCTGTGATCCTGAAGGCTTTGAATGGACTGAAGGTTCTTGGGTTCTTGGTAAAGGCTTTACTCAACCTGAACATAAATTCCACGTTGTAGCATACGACTACGGTGTCAAAACCAACATCTTACGTATGCTCGCAGACCGCGGTTGCAAACTCACCGTTGTTCCTGCGCAAACTCCTGCAGAGAAAGTACTCGCTTTAAATCCAGATGGCGTGTTCTTATCGAACGGTCCTGGTGACCCTGCAGCATGTGACTATGCCATTGAAGCTGTAAAAACAATTGTAGAAGATGCACGCAACGTACCTGTATTTGGTATTTGCTTGGGTCACCAAATTCTTGCTTTGGCTTCTGGTGCCAAAACTGTGAAAATGCCACATGGTCACCACGGTGCAAACCATCCAGTACAAAACATTGAGGATGGTACTGTGATGATTACTTCTCAGAACCATGGCTTCGCAGTTGATGCAGAAACTTTACCTGCAAACCTAAAAGCTACGCACAAGTCTTTATTCGATCAAACCTTGCAAGGGATCCATCGTTTAGACAAGCCAGCGTTCAGCTTCCAAGGTCACCCTGAAGCAAGCCCTGGTCCACATGACTGTGCCCCATTGTTCGATCATTTCATCGAACTTATCGAAGCATCTAAGAAGTAATTAAGGAGCGAAATAATGCCTAAACGTACGGATATTAAAAGCATCTTAATTATTGGTGCTGGTCCGATTGTGATTGGTCAGGCGTGTGAGTTTGACTACTCAGGTGCGCAAGCATGTAAAGCCCTTCGCGAAGAAGGTTACCGTGTTATTTTGGTGAACTCTAACCCAGCGACCATTATGACTGACCCATCAATGGCAGATGCAACCTATATTGAGCCGATTACTTGGCAAACTGTTGCACAAATCATTGAGAAAGAACGGCCAGACGCAGTTCTTCCAACGATGGGTGGCCAAACTGCATTGAACTGTGCCCTTGCACTTGATGAGCATGGCATTTTAGAAAAATTCAATGTTGAATTAATCGGTGCGACCAAAGAAGCAATCGAAAAAGCGGAAGACCGTAAACTTTTCGATATCGCGATGCGTAAAATTGGTCTTGAATGTCCAAAAGCAGACATTGCTGAATCAATGGAACAAGCTTTAGAAATTCAAGCACGCTTCGGCTTCCCTGTGATTATTCGTCCATCATTCACCATGGGTGGTTCTGGTGGCGGTATCGCATACAACAAAGAAGAATTCATTGAAATCTGTGAACGCGGTTTCGATCTTTCTCCAACCAAGCAATTATTGATTGATGAATCTTTAATTGGTTGGAAAGAGTACGAAATGGAAGTTGTTCGTGACAAAAACGACAACTGTATTATCGTATGTTCGATTGAAAACTTTGACCCAATGGGCGTGCACACTGGTGACTCAATCACTGTAGCGCCGGCACAAACCTTAACGGACAAAGAATACCAATTGATGCGTAACGCTTCTTTAGCAGTACTACGTGAGATTGGTGTAGAAACGGGTGGTTCAAACGTACAGTTTGGTATTTGCCCAAATACTGGTCGTATGGTCATCATCGAGATGAACCCGCGTGTATCTCGTTCATCTGCGTTGGCATCTAAAGCAACTGGTTTCCCAATTGCGAAAATTGCAGCGAAACTTGCTGTAGGTTATACCCTTGATGAATTGAAAAATGACATCACTGGCGGTACAACTCCTGCATCATTCGAACCTTCAATTGACTACGTTGTCACCAAGATTCCACGTTTCAACTTTGAAAAATTCCCACAAGCTGAACCAGTTCTGACTACACAGATGAAATCTGTAGGTGAAGTCATGGCGATTGGTCGTAACTTCCAAGAATCTGTAAACAAAGCACTTCGTGGTTTAGAAGTGGGCGTTTGTGGTTTCGATGAGAAAATCGAAATCGGTGCTGAAGGCGCGCGCGAAAAGATTTTGGTTGAGCTTAAAGTTCCAGGTCCAGAGCGTATTTGGTACGTAGCGGATGCGTTCCGTCACGGCTTCACTTTAGATGAAGTATTTGAAGCGACCAAAATCGACAAATGGTTCTTGATTCAAATCGAAGACATCATCAAAACTGAAAATCAAATCAAAACTTTAGGTTTTGGTGATTTAACGGCTGACAACATCCGTGGGTTCAAACGTAAAGGTTTATCTGACCTTCGCATTGCGAACTTGATGGGTATTTCACAAAAGCAATTCCGTAAGCACCGCTGGAACTTGGGCGTAACCCCTGTTTACAAACGTGTCGATACATGTGCGGCTGAGTTTGAATCTGACACAGCTTATATGTACTCAACTTACGATGAAGAGTGTGAATCTAACCCTTCAGCGAAAGACAAGATCATGGTCATCGGCGGTGGTCCAAACCGTATTGGTCAAGGGATCGAGTTTGACTACTGCTGCGTACACGCTGCCCTAGCGATGCGTGATGACGGTTACGAAACCATTATGGTGAACTGTAACCCTGAAACAGTTTCAACAGATTACGACACTTCAGATCGTTTGTACTTCGAACCGATCACGCTTGAAGACGTATTAGAAATTGTACGTACTGAAAAGCCAAAAGGCATTATCGTTCAGTACGGCGGTCAAACTCCGTTGAAATTGGCGCGCGCTTTAGAAGAAGCGGGTGCTCCAATTATCGGTACATCTCCAGATGCGATTGACCGTGCAGAAGACCGTGAACGTTTCCAACAAATGATTCAACGTCTGCAATTACGTCAACCAAACAACAGCATCGTAAAATCTGCTGAAGAAGGTATTTCTGAAGCGGCTAAAGTGGGTTATCCACTGGTTGTGCGTCCATCTTATGTATTGGGTGGTCGTGCAATGGAAATCGTCTACAACGAAGAAGAACTTAAACGTTACCTTCGTGAAGCGGTTCAAGCATCTAACGAAGCACCTGTTCTTCTTGACCGCTTCCTCGATGATGCAACCGAAGTTGACGTTGACTGCGTATCTGACGGTAAAGATGTGGTGATTGGCGGGATTATGCAACACATTGAACAAGCGGGTATTCACTCAGGTGACTCAGCATGTTCGATTCCTCCGTACTCGCTTTCACAAGAAGTTCAAGACGAAATGCGTCGTCAAACTGTGGCGATGGCAAAAGAGCTTGGCGTTGTCGGTTTGATGAACGTTCAATTTGCTGTAAAAGGCGATGACATCTACGTACTCGAAGTGAACCCACGTGCATCTCGTACGGTTCCATTCGTATCGAAATGTATTGGCGAATCTTTAGCGAAAGTTGCTGCACGTTGTATGGCGGGCCAGTCTTTAGAATCTCAAGGTTTCACCAAAGAGATTATTCCGACGCACTTTGCGGTAAAAGAAGCGGTATTCCCGTTCGCGAAATTCCCTGGTGTAGACCCAATGCTTGGCCCTGAGATGAAATCTACAGGTGAAGTAATGGGTGTAGGTAAAACATTTGGTGAAGCATTCTACAAAGCAGTGCTTGGTTCAAATGAACGCTTACCAGGTTTACCGACAGAAGGCGAAGTTAAACACGCATTCTTGTCTGTACGTGAATCTGACAAAAAATACATTGTTGATATTGCGAAGAAACTTGTTTCTTACGGTTTCAAACTTGTTGCAACTGGCGGTACACATGACGTGCTTAGCCAAGCAGGTTTAGCATGCGAACGTGTAAATAAAGTAACCGAAGGCCGTCCACACATTGTAGACCGCTTGAAAAATGGTGAAATACACCTTATTGTCAATACCACTGAGGGCAAACGTGCTCAGTATGACTCAGCCATGATCCGTCGTGCTGCGTTACAAGGTAAAGTGTATTACACAACCACCATTAACGGTGCTGAAGCAGTTTGCCAAGCATTTGGAATCCAATTACCAATGGATGTATACCGTTTGCAAGATTTACAAACCGTAGTTTAATTCGTTTCCGATAAGTCCCGCCACCTTATCGGTGGCGGGCTTTTTTCATTTATAAACCTGTATTTTTTACACTCACACACTTGAGGGACAACAATGCAACGTTATCCTATGACTCCCCAAGGCAAAGAAGCCTTAGAGAAAGAATTACATCAATTAAAAAGTATTGAACGTCCACGTATTACGGCGGCTATTGCTGAAGCACGTGAACACGGGGATTTAAAAGAAAACGCGGAATACCATGCTGCACGTGAGCAACAAGGTTTCTGTGAAGGCCGTATTCAAGATATCGAAGGTAAATTGGGTGCAGCTCAAGTCATTGATGTAAAAGAGCTAGAGCAAAACGGTCGTGTTGTTTTTGGTGTAACGGTGACTATTGAAAACTTAGATACCGAAGAACAAAAGACCTACATGATTGTGGGCGATGACGAAGCAGATTTCAAAATCAATAAAATCTCTGTCAACTCTCCAATTGCACGTGGTCTTTTAGGCAAGAACGAAGGCGACGAAGCAAAAATTCAAACTCCACAAGGTGAAGTTGAATACGAAATTGTGAGCGTTGAATATCTTTAATTTTTGAATTAAAGATTTAAACCCCTCAAAAGAGGGGTTTTTTATACTCAAGCATTTAAAATCAAAGTATCTCCAAAATGACAATACAAAGAATGGACAACAGAATAATTCAAGCCTTCTACTATGCGATTGGTGGAATCTTTTTGGGAATTCTCGTAGCAATTTCATGGTCACTTTATATCAATAGTCATAGTAGCTCTGTGATGATTATTTTGACCACAACAGCACTTACTTCTATAGCGGGTTTTCTTTTTCCTAATTCGATTCAACACTGGTTCAGATTATTCTGGAATCTGTTTCGCTAGCTCATCGCTTATTCGTAAATTAAACCAATGCTGTGTGATCCGCTATGCATCATAGGGAAACTCCACACAATCCGCTATAATCCACACATCCATACCTTTTGATGCCGACCATGTCTGAACCTTTGATTAACTCCCCTGTCAAACACTGGTGCGAATTCGAATTCATATCGAAAACCGTGAAGAATCCGAACATTCACATTAAAGGGAATTATTCATATTATTCAGCGTATTGGGATCAGGGCTTTGAACGTTGTGTCGTGCGTTATTTACATGACAAACCATCTACGCCTGAAAAACCGATTGACCAACTGCATATTGGCAACTTTGTGTGTTTTGGCGCTGAATGCGTGATTATGATGGGTGGAAATCAACTGCATCGTACCGACTGGATTTCAGCTTTTCCATTTGATACCCGTAGCTTTGTCCCTGCTGGAGATACAATTATTGGTGATGGTTGCTGGATTGGCAGCCGCGCCATGATTATGCAAGGCGTCACACTGGGTGAAGGTGCTGTGGTTGCGACGGGTGCAGTCGTCACCAAAGATGTACCACCTTATGCAATTGTTGGCGGTGTGCCTGCCAAAGTGATTAAATACCGCTTCCCCGAAGAAGACATTCAAAAGCTGCTTATCCTTAAACTTTATGATTTAGATGAAAAGCAGTTTTTAAAGATGCGTGAGCAAATGCAGACGGATGATGTAAACGACTTAGTAAGATATTTTGAAAAATCATTGTAACTATGTCTCATCATTTTTATCCCATAAGTGAGCTTTTAAATATAATTCAAATTGATTAGAGATTTCATTTTGATTTTTAATAATTTTTTGAAGTGAAAACTCAGAATATAATCTCACAAATTCTTGATCATGCTTTTGATGATGCAAGTTCTTCATCTCAATTTCTTTTATTTTTCTCATTAAATCAAAATAGACTTTAGCATCTAGTTTTAATTGATCTTTTACCAATGATTGTAATTGCTCCAAATCTAATCTTTTTAAATCCGTTACGTAACTAGACATGTCCTGTTGTTTACTAATTCCCTCCAATACATTAAGAGTTTTAATAATTTTTTCTGTCAATTTTGTGGGATCCAAAAGCAATGCCAATACAAGAAATATATTCGTTTCAATTAATGGTTTTCTGAGTAGAGCATACTGATTGATTACCTTTTGAAGCTGTCTAGCAGAAAAATAATTATTAAATTGTGCTAAATAAAATACTAAACAAATATCATCCGATTCCTCTCCTACTTTAAATAATAATTCTTTTAAAATTTCAACATGATCAAATTTATTATTGAATAATGGAACTGATATTCTTGGTAATGGAATCATAAAATCAACAAATTTATCCAAATATTCCTCACCTAATTTTTCATCATATCCATAGTTATGACAAATTACTTTTGAAAACTGAGTTTTATCTATAACTAGAACAAAGACAATTTTAGAAATATCAAAGAAATGCTTAATCCTTTCAATCAAACGAATCGCAAAATCAGGACGACAGCGATCCAATTCATCAATAATGAAAACCAAAGGCTTTTCTAGTTTTTCAGCAAGTTTTGCAAGTTCATCTTTAAAATCACGGACTGTTTCTTTTTCAACTTGGTGATTTTCAATCTTCTTTTCAATTTGCTCTTTTACTTTAGCTGTAATTTCTTCACTGGCAGAATCATAAAAATCTTTACCTTCTTTATAAACCTCCTGAATCGCTTCTCCTGCACCACCAAGACCAATCCAATGTAATCCAGCTTTTGCTACGATTAATGGCAAAATTGAGGCTAATGAAATTAATACTGATGCCGTTGTTGAATTAAATTCTTTTACATCTTCCGAGCTAATTTCATCTGAATCCTTAAATGCTTGACTTATCTCCGAGGCAATTGTTAAGAAAGGATCATCCAAATAATCATTTGCAAAAGCATCCAAATAAATTACATCATGATTTTCATCTTCCAGATGCTTTTGCCAATGCCGAACAAACCAAGTTTTCCCCTCTCCCCAACGTGCATCCAAAGCAAGCACAGCACCACAGTTAAGACGATCAACATAGTTCGTTAACTGATTGCCTAAACGTTCCCGATCCCAAAGATCACCTTCCCAAGCAGTTTGAATGTTATCTAAATTCGTTCTATTCCAGTTTAATTGGGTCTGATCAGTCATGTATTGTTTGTTATTAATAAGTTAGCAACATCATACTACGCCTTATAAATGTGACCAAGTTTCACTCATTTACGTCTATTTGAAATAAAAAGATGCCTTATCTTAGCTGTTTCATTTTTCTCACAATTTTTACCCGACTTTAGTACAACAACGCATACTTTTTAGGCAAAAAACATGCTAAGTTAGGTTATGGAATCGACGGTTTATAAAGCCTTATCCTTATGAAAATACTAGGTTTTATAAAGTCAAAATTAGGGTTAGTATAAAAGCATAAACAATAATTTTGAGTCGCAACTCTCAAATAAAACAGCTTCTAGAATGATTGTAATGAAAACAAGGAGTAACACAGATGGCTTATCAAAATATTTTGGTTCCAGTGGACGGTTCAGAAACCTCTTTTGCAGCAGTAAAACAAGCAGCAGAGCTTGCTAAAGCATTTGGCAGCAAAATTACTGTTGTACAAGTGCTTGCTTTAGACCCTTACATTGCAGCCGAATATATTACTGCTGCACAAACCAATGATTTAATTGAACGTGCACGTACTTCTATTCAAGCAACCCTTGAGGAAGCAAAAGCAAAATTTAGCGCTGAAGGTCTGCAAGTAGAAGCACGTCTACTTGAAGGTCAAGTGATTCATCAAGAAATCATTAATGCAGCGAAAGAAACCAATGCCGATTTAATTGTAATTGGTTCACATGGTCGTACTGGACTGAAAAAATTATTCTTAGGTAGCGTTGCACAAAACATTCTTGGCGATACAGGTGTCCCTGTATTGGTGGTTCGCCAATAATTGAATTCATCGACTTGGTCTTACACTCATACTCAGCACTGGGTGTAAGACCTCACTAATCTACTCAATCTCACCATTCCACTGATACTGCTTTAAGCTCACCTTCCCTGCAATCACTGCAATATTTTCCGCCTGTAATTTTACAACTTGTAGATTATCACCATGCGCATCCAATTTGCTTAGGCTAATTTTACCTTGCGAATTAATTACCCGATGCCAAGGCAACTGTGCATCTTCAACTTGCTGCAACACCCGCCCGACTAAACGGGCATGTTTAGGCAAACCCGCCATCTTGGCAACTTGCCCATAGGTCGCGACTTTTCCATAAGGAATTAAAGCCACCACCTGCAAAATTAACTGCGCCAATTCTTTTGAAGATGTTTGCATCACAGACACCTAATAGATATTCCTTTTACCGTTAAAGTATTAGAAGTTTCCTGGGCTTTCCAAACGTTTTACTTCTTGGACTTTTTCAGGATTGTGCACGGCGGCAACGCCATCATCGGCTTTTACATCGACAAAGGCATCAGGGTTATAAATGGTAATGGTTTCATTGCCCGTTGCATCTTCCCCGACAATATATTGAAATCCCTTACGATTCATTTTATGGCATAAACGCTGATACCAGCCTTTAAAGCCCTCTGTTTCTTCATTCGGATTGTAGTAGAAGGCATTCATTACTGCCGGAAGTCCAAGTCCACAGACCAAACCAGATAAAAGTACACTGATAAAGGTATAGCCTATCAGGATACTGCTATATTCACTCAGTTGTGGAATGTTGGCCACTGCCAAAATCAAAGCCAGCGAGATCCCGCCACGGACTCCCCCCCAAGACAGAATCGCTAAACTACCGTTATAACTTTTATTCCGAAAACTTGGGAAAAAGGCAAATGCAAGAAAATTGGCGGCAAATCGTGAAGCATGCAAAATAATGAAGGCAATGATACCGCCCAAAATCAGACTGACACTTAAATCTAAAATAAACAGTTCCAATCCAATTAAAGTGAACAAGAATGAATTGATGATCCCTTCAACGGTATGCCAGAAATGATTCACTTCACGGATTTCACGCTCTTGCAGAATTTCTTTCCATTTATTACCGACAATTAAACCGCCAATCACACAGGCAATCGGTGCAGAAGCATGTGCAAACAATGCAATCAGGTATGAGCCACAAGCCAGTAAAGCCGTTGTTAAAATCAGCGATTCCATTTCATGTTTACCGCGGAGCAATCTGAGAATGGCAAGACCGAAGCCCCAGCCAATAATAATTGCCACCACAATCTCATACAGCAGGGTTTGCAGCGTACCGATTAGACTAAAATGCTCACCTTGCAACACATTCAGTAAGGTCATGAACAAGGCAATACACATGGCATCATTAAATAAGGATTCGCCTTCCAATTTGACCATTAAATGATGCGGTGCACGTACTGAACTTAAAACCCCTTTAATGCCAATCGGGTCTGTCGCTCCCAAGGCTGCGCCCAAAAGCAGCAACACCAATAAGTCGACATGTTGACCGACTAAAAATTGATAACCATAAAGTATAACGCCAAAGAGCACAGCACAGATGACCAGTGCAATACTTGCTAAAATACTGATCGGCTTCCAATAACTTTTTAAATCGGAAACTTTAAACTTCAAAGCAGATGAGGTCAGAATAAAACAGATCACACCGTTAATCAGAAAGTCATAAAAATCGATATGACGCACGGCATTTTCAATATTATGAATATTGATGGTAATAAACTGATTACCATTCAGTAGGCTTGCGCCCCACTGCAAAATAAAGACAAAAATTGCCGAAACAATCGGAACGCCAATCGCCTGCGGGAAACCTAAAATTCGCTTGTTAAAAATCGTCGTCGCAATTGATAATGCAAAAATAACTGTGAAAATTTGAAGAAATAAAAAATTACCCATGCGAGTTCCGAAGCTAACCAAGGGATGAAACCGAGCGAATGAACTCAATGATTTACAAGCTAAATATTGGCTTAAACACTATTGTTTACATTTTTCAGTGTACCGCCTTTTAAAGCGAGCCTCCTAGTTTCGTTAAATTTTTTAACATAAAACTTGTGCAGGATGAAGCAAAGCATTTAGATTGAATTCATACTAAAATGACTCCCCTTTTTGCGCTATACACTTTTAGGATATTGGCTCATCTATGCACCAGACCATTAAAACCGTTTTTCGCCTGTGTTTCGCCGCCAGTATTTTTTTAATTACTTTGGCTCTGGTCTGGACCTGTATCGTCAAAACTTTAGAAATTAAAAATGCTACGCAAGCTTTGTCTCAAGCACAGCAGTTTGAACTGAAATCGACTGCTGCAAAACCGCTCGTCTTGGTCACCAATAACCAAAAGCCTGACGAGTCTGTTTTTATTCTGGTCGCCAACCAAGGTTTTATAGCCAAAATGAGCTGCGAACATTATGCTCAAGACTTGTGTACTGATGCAGAGAATCAAAGCCATCGACGTCAAATAGATGTACTAGGTTTGAAGCAAATTGGGCAGCAGCATTACATTCAACATATTCAACTTCATGACAGCCAAACGCAGAAAGTCAGCCGTTTCGCATATAGCGATGCGCAAATCCAAGCCTTCTTCCAACAAGACATTCAACAATTAAAATATGTGGTGTTCGGCATTGCAATCTTTGCCCTCATCGCGCTGTATGTGAGCTTCCGCATTCTGCGTAACTTTAAGCAGTTCCTACGTAAATAAATTAGCGATCCATTCAAGGAACAGTCATTACAAATAACTTATGTGATGACTGTCCTGCTTCAATCCAGCTCTAAGATTGCGCCATGACTTTTTGTGGCGACAAACTAAAAATTGCCAGCATAGCAATGGCAACGAAACACAGCATCAGGGTGGCCATATTCATTAAGTCGCTCCAGACCAAGAAATTCAGAATCACTCCACCCAGCAAGCCACAGGCAAATTGCATACTGCCCATCACGGCACTGGCTGTTCCAGCACGCGCACCCTGCTCAGACATGGCCAATGCCATGGCATTCGGACCTGTAAAACCAATCCCAGAAACTGCCAAGAACATCCCCACATAGACCAGTTCAATCGGTGCATGTTGCAACATGCCTGCAAGCACCAACACCGAAGCACCTGAAAGCTGAATAAATCCACCAATTTTCAAACGACTAAAGACGGAAAGATGTTTACCCAATTTTTTATTCACAGTGGATAACAGCATGATGCCAAAAGCATTGGAACCAAAAGCGATAGCAAAATGTTGCTGGTTTAAACCATAGCCATTCATCAGCACCGATGCAGATGAGCTGATATAACAGAACAATACCCCACCCGAGAAACAACCTGCCAGCATTGGGATACGGAAACTACGGTCTTGAAAAATAGCAGCGTACAACTGAAAAACCTGAGGCAGACTTAAACGTAAGCGACGTTCAGGCTGTAAGGTTTCTTGAAAGAAAAAATGAATACACAACCAGCATGCAACACCAATTAGCATCAAAAATACAAAGATGGCATGCCAATTAAAATAACTCAGCACCAATGCACCCAAGGTTGGTGCCAAAATGGGTGCTACCCCCATCACAATCATCATGCTGGCAAACGCCTGTGCTGAAGCATTCATATCCAAACGATCACGAATGGCCGCTCGCGCAATGACCACCCCAACACATCCACCCAGTGCCTGTAATACACGTGCTGCGACCAATGCCCATTCATTGGTAGCAAGCACGCACAATAAACTGGCCACAACATATAAAGTTAATCCAAAATACAACGGTTTCTTACGACCAATTCGGTCACTCACAGGTCCATAAATCAATTGCCCAATCGCCAACCCTAAAAAATATGCAGGCAAAGTATTTGCCACCATTTGGGTACTCACCCCAAAATCATGTGCCATTTGCGGCAAAGCAGGCAAATACATATCAATGGAAAGTGGACCTAAGGCGGTTAATAACGCCAATAACATAATCCAAGAGGTCGAATAGGTCTTTGTTGCGGGAGATTGGGGAGTATTCATATTTAATTTTTAACTGCGAAGAAACAAGACAAGCTTACACTCTCCATAGTATTATTTCTTGATCAAAAAAGTGAAATTAATCCTGACTCAAATCTCTTTTTTTGCATAAAGATTTGACCTACGTCTATTGAAGGAAAACACTTGAACACTTGGCTTACTCGTCTGAAGCAAACCACTTATAACACCACTTTTATGTATAACGTGCGCATGATTATTGCGTTCTCTGGTACAGCCTTTGTTCCCTACTTTTTAGGTCACCAACTGGCAACTATCCCACTAACTTTAGGGGTCGTTGCTGCGGGTTTGAGTGATATTGATGATCGCTTCTCGGTACGGCTTTTAAATCTGGTTTATACCTATATTGGTTTTTTTGTTACTGCAACCTCCATTTACTTCCTGTTCCCGCACCCGTTTCTGTTCGCCATTGGGCTAATTATCTCCTGTATCGGTTTTATTTTATTGGGTTCTTTGGGTCGTCGCTACGCCACCATTTCCTATGGTTGTTTGGTCATTTCCGTCTATTCCATGCTGGGTGTGCATCTGTTTGAAGAATGGTATATGCAACCCTCGCTGCTGGTTGCAGGCGCAGCTTGGTATGGAGTGATTTCGACCATCAGTTTCTTGTTGTTCCCTGTGCGCCAAGTGCAGGACAAATTGTCCGAGTGTTATTCCTCACTGGGAAATTTCCTATTTGCTAAATCCAATCTGTTTGATGTGGACATGACACCGCAAAGCTATCAACAAAGCATGATTGATTTGTCATTGGAAAACGGCAAATTGGTGGGCATTTTCAATGAAATGAAAACTGCGTTGCTAACTCGCCTGAAAGGTGACCGTGGTCAGCGCGATACACGTCGCAGCTTGCAATACTATTTTGTTGCGCAGGACATTCATGAACGTGCCGATTCTGCACATATTGATTATCAGATTCTGACCAAAGTGTTTGAACATAGCGATATTCTGTTTCGCTTCCAACGTATTCTCTCCATTCAGGGCAAAGCTTGTAAGGATTTAAGTGAAAGTATCTTGCTGCGCAAGAACTATAAACATAACAAACGCTTTAAGCATGCTTTTCAAAATCTGAAAGTGTCTTTAGAGAAATTACGGGATGACAATCATTATGACCCGATTTGGGTGAATGCCTTGTTTGCACTGTACCAAAACCTGAAGTCAATTGATGCACAACTACGCAACTTGGAAACTGAACAAAATATCGTGTTCGATAAGAGCAAATATATTGAAAATCAGCTCAAAGATGATGACTTAAAAGGTTGGGATGATATTGTCATTCGCATCAAACAGCATCTTACCCCTGAGTCTGTTCTATTCCGTCATGCCATCCGACTTTCGATTGTGTTGCTGGTCAGCTATATTTTTGTACAAGTGACGCAGATTCAATATGGCTACTGGATTATCTTAACCGTCCTGTTTGTCTGCCAACCCAACTTTAACGCCACCAAGCGCCGACTGCGCTTGCGAATCGTTGGCACCTTGGTCGGGATTATTATTGGTGAAGCGGTGTTGTACTTCATTCCTTCGGTGGAAGGTCAATTGCTCTTGCTGATTCTCAGCGGTGTGTTGTTCTTTGAATTACGCAGTAAACAGTATGCGCAAGCAACTGCCTTTATTACCATCTTGGCACTGATTAACTTTAATTTGGATGGTTTAGGTTTTTCTGCGGCCCTGCCCCGCATGATTGATACCCTGATTGGTTGTGCCATTGCTTGGCTCGGGGTGAGTTTCATTTTCCCTGACTGGAAATTCCGTCGCCTGCCACACATCATTCAGCGCAGCTTACAAGCTCAATGTACCTATTTAAATGAAGTCATTCAGCAGTACAAAGAGGGACGCAACAATGGTTTGAATTATCGGGTGGTGCGTCGCGCAGCACACAATACCGATGCGGATGTGGCATCATTGATTTCAACTTTGGCCACAGAACCCGATTTTGACCCAAGCCAAAAAAGTCAGGCATTTGAATTTCTGTGTCTGAATCATACCTTCTTGAGCTATATCGCGGCGCTTGGAGCACATCGTGCACAAATTCGTGATCCTGAAATCCTGAATCTACTGGATCAGGCACTGGATGATATTCGTGGTGCCCTATTGAAAGATGAAATGCCAGATTTGACTGCGCAGAACATGTTGCAAACCATTCGGCAACGTCTCACCCAAGACAAAAAAGAAGATCAATTGTCGTTAATTATTTTGCAGCAATTGTCTTTAATGTTCAGTATCTTGCAACAATTCAGTCATCTCAAACAAAGTTTGAGCAATGAACGTGATGATCAGGCGACTGAATTTGCATCACTTTAAACGGTCTATCCTTACACTTTAGGATAAATCACTTGAGGCTATGTGATGATTTTGCTATTAAAAAAGCAGCGTCTTAGCCGCAATACAATGCATTTATAACGTATCAACCCCGTGTATTTAATGCTAAACTTTCTCCAGTTTTAAATGTGCTCTTTTCACTATGACCGCAAAAAATTTATACGCTTATACGCTACAACCTGTGAACTACGAAATCTCTGAAGCTGAGCAACGTCATGCTCAGATGGTGATTTGGCGTAGTACCAATAAAATTAGCACCAAAGCATGGATGATTATGGGTGCCATCGTAGCTCTTGCGATTTTGGGCATCATCTTATTAAAAAACTACTCGACTATTTTCTGCTGGGTGGCAATTGTAGGGGTGGCTTTATACCTTGCAATTCGTACTTACGGTTTAGAATGGTATGTGAAACGCAAAATGAACGAGTTTCCAGTTCAGGAAATTAAAGGCGTGAAACTTGGGGTACAACCGCACGGCATCGTAATGCGCCAGCAAATGGGCATGCAAGAAGGTGTGGGTGCAATTGGTTGGAAAGACATTTATGAATGGTATAACACACCAGAATTTATGTTGTTGAACTTTAAAGTAAAAGGTCAACAAGGTGCATATATTTTACCTAAACGTATGGACTCACGTAATTTCTCTTTCGAGACCATTCGTAAGCACTTAAATGAATCTGTCGGTGAAGCGAAGAAGATCTAAGCATCTTCCCTTTCCTCTAAAGCCTTCTGAAATATGAAGGCTTTTTTTACGAAACTAATTAAAAACGATAATGAGAATAAATATTATCTGCAAAATCCACATTATCTGCTAAATCTTCAGTTATAATTTCGCCAATTTATTCACACATCCAACACTTGACCATCATGTTGAAAAAAACATTTTTCCAAATTCACTGGTTTATGGGGATTACCGCTGGATTAATACTGTCCATTATGGGCGTGACTGGCGCGATTTACTCTTACGAACAACAAATTCTAAAATGGATCAACACGGACAGTTATGTTGTCCATGCGGAAAATCGAGACAAGCTCAGCCCTGCCGAGCTCTACACGCATTTTCAGCAGGTCGATCCGAATATTCAGATTAACAGTATTACCATTGCCAAAGATCCAACCGTTTCAAGTACCGTGAATATTGTGAAAGAAGGTGCTCGACGTGGCTATAACATGATGGTCAACCCCTACTCGGCTGAAGTGTTGCCAGAAATTAAAGGACAAGGCTTCTTTCAATTTGTACAACAACTGCACCGCAACTTGACTGTAGGTCCTGTAGGAAAACAGATTACTGGCGCTTGTACGCTCATGCTGATTTTCTTTGTCTTGAGTGGTTTGTATCTACGCTGGCCAAAAAAGCACTCACTCAAGCAATGGTTTATGGTTAAACCACAACTGAAAGGTCGTAACTTCCTTTGGGATTTACATGCCGTAGTCGGTACTTGGGTGGTGATCTTTTATTTACTATTGGCATGCACAGGACTCTACTGGTCTTATGATTGGTGGCGGAGTGGCATGTTCAAGGTGTTGGGGGTTGAACAACCAAAACCTGAAATGCAAGGCGGCAAGCCAGAAGGTCAAGGTCCACGTGGAGCATCAGGTGAACAACGTGGTGAACATGGTCCACAAGGTCGACCTCATGAAGAAGGACGAACTACTGAAGGACGTGGTCAATCTGAAGCGAATGCGCGTAATCCAGAGGCTCGTCAAGCATGGGATGCTACAAAAGGTGATTCTGAACGTCGAGGACGTACTGAAGGTGAAGGTCGTGGTTCTAAAGCAGATGCTGCGAGCTTGAGCCCTGAGCAAATGCAAACTGTACTCACCCAAACCTGGACGGGGGTTCAAGCCAAACTCGGACATGATTATTCAACCCTGACTTTGAATCTGCCGAAAAAAGCCGATGGAAAAGTTGAACTCAGTTTTGTTGATCCAATTCCCCAACATGAACGTGCACGCAACAAAGCGGTTTATGATTATCAAGCTGCAAAAGTTCAAGATGTTGAGTTGTATGAAGATAAAAAGCTCAATGAAAAAATCATGAGCAGCATGCTGCCTGTACACCGTGGTAGCTTCTTTGGACCGATTTATCAATTCTTTGCCATGCTTGCTGCACTGGCAATGCCATTGTTCTTTGTTACAGGCTGGATGCTGTATCTGAAACGTCGTAAGCAAAAGAAACTGACCCAAGCAGCGCGTTTAGGCAATAGCACGGTGAGTGTCGACCCAAATGCCAAACCATGGCTAATTGTTTACGCCTCACAAACAGGTGTAGCAGAGCAACTGGCTTGGCGTACTGCAACCAGCCTACAGGAAGCCCGCCAACCTGTAACGGTGAAAACCGTACAACAACTGACATTGGATGATCTCAAAACTGCACCGCAGGTTCTGTTTGTTGCCAGTACTTATGGTACGGGTGATGCACCTGATTTGGCTTCTGGTTTTGCCAAGAAAATGCTAAATAGCACACTAGATTTAAGCCACCTCCACTTCGCAGTTTTGGCCCTAGGCTCAAAAGAATATCCTGACAGTTATTGCAGTTTTGGACATGCCATTGCTGCATGGTTAAAGCAGAATCAAGCACAGGCATTATTTGAAACCATTGAAGTGGATAATGCCAACCCTGCAGATGTACAGCGTTGGAATACCGCGCTTGCCAAGGTCAGCAAGCTTGATTTACAAGCCATGCATATTGACAAAACTTTTGACAGTTGGACGCTCATCAAGCGTGAATTACTCAATCCAGCGAGTCTAGGTGCACCTGCATTTAATATTGAACTGCAAGCCAAGCATGTAGCCCATTGGCAAGCTGGTGACATTGCAGAAATTCAACCGGGTAACAGCACTGCACGTATTCAAGCTTTCATAGCTCAACATCAGATTGCTGCGAATACAGCCGTTGAATCTCTAGGAATGCCTATTGAACAAGCTTTATGGAACAAACAGCTCAATACTGAAATTGAACCATTTGCCAATATGGAGCATTTACTGGAGCAATTACACACCTTACCTTCACGTGAGTATTCAATTGCCAGTATTCCTGCACAACAAAAACTCCGCTTGGTGGTGCGTCAGCAAAGTAATCAAACAGGCGAATTGGGTTTAGGCTCAGGCTGGTTAACGGCTCATGCAGCACTTGGACAAGAAATTGCCCTGCGTATCCGCAACAATGAATCATTCCACCTGATTGATGACGACCGCCCGATCATTTGTATTGGTAATGGTACAGGGATTGCAGGACTGATGAGCCTTTTACATGCGCGTGTACGTGCCGATTACACCCAGAACTGGCTGATCTTTGGTGAACGCCAACGTGAACATGACTATTTCTATCAAACCACCATCGAAGCATGGCAAACCACAGGGATGCTGGAGCGTCTAGATTTAGCCTTCTCTCGTGATCAAGCCGAAAAAATTTATGTACACCATGTACTTCGCAATCAGTCGGCTGAACTGGTGTCATGGATGAATCGTGGCGCAGTCATTTATGTCTGCGGTAGCATTCAAGGCATGGCAAGTGATGTCGACCAAGCGCTGAATGATATTCTTGGTGAAAATACAGTGGAACAACTTCGTCAAGAAGGTCGTTATCGCCGAGATGTGTACTAAACCCTAGTCAACTAAATTCAAAAAACCGAGCGCTCATGGGCTCGGTTTTTTTATGCTGAGCAAAGATCAGTATCTCCCCATCTGAATTAAGCTACAATTCCATCTGAACATTTCAGATTCTAATCAATAACAATGCAACTGATCCCATTTAAACGGCTTATTTCAGCTTTTATCGGCAGTATTCTTTTCCTTGACGGTATCTATTTAGTCAGCCTTAATAAAATTCATTTAGGTACGTTGCTTCCTGTATTGATCGGATTCGGATTGCTCAGCTTTGCACTTTTTTATCAGAAGATTCAGGTCATTGTTCAAAAAACACCTTTACGAACCCTGCTCTGGCGTTTGAGCTGGGCAGGTTTTCTACTCTGGAGCATAACTGTACTGTGCTTCTTTATATATTTGCATCTAGCAACTCAAAGTCATGCTCAAATTGCACCCGTTAAAGCCATAATTGTGTTGGGCAGTGGTATTGAAAATGGACAGCCCTCAGCAACTTTAGCACAACGTCTGGATCGTGCAGCTGAACTAGCGAAACAACAACCCCAAACTCCCATGATTATGACGGGTGGGCTGGATTTTAGAGAACAATATACCGAAGCAGAAATTATGTCGAAGTATGTACAGCACAACTATGCAATTGCCTCAAATCGTATTTGGCTAGAAGATAAAAGCACCAGCACCGATTTAAATCTCAAAAATAGCCAAACCATTTTGCATCAGCTGAATATTCAGCTCAATGAACCGATTGCAGTAGTTACCAGTGATTTTCATACTTTAAGAGCGGCTGCAATCGCCAAAAAACAAGGCTATAGCCATATTATTGCTGTTGCCGCCCCTACACCATTGCTGAACCGCTACAATTCTTGGCTACGAGAATATTTCGCCTATCTTAGTGGATGGTTATTGAATGAATTTTAAGGATTAATTTAAACGGATTTGACGGGGTAAAGGCAACTTCATACTCTGGAATAACTCAGGTTTTTGCAAATACAGTTGATACAAATAATTTTTTAAATCTAACAAAAACTTTTCTGGCAAAACCATCAAATTATGCCCATCAGGAGTGAGATCCATTGAAATGGTGGTTTTTTGCTGACGTAAATACGGAATAAGCTGTTCGACCAGATTCTTAATGGGAATTTCCTGAACTTGATAATTTGCCCAAGTATCTTTAATCATCAATTTGGCGAGGCTTTTATTTTGCCAAATTGGAAATCCACGTTGCCCAGTTGGCGTGGTACAAATTGCCCAGCCTTCTTGGTACAAAGCCACAATTGAACCTTGTGCAACCATATTTTCAATGAACTGCTTATAAAGTTCTTTCACGTTGTCATTTAAACTTGATGTTTTAGGCGCAGCTTTACGCTGATAAGGATTTCTCATACAAATTTTTATATTGAAATTATTATGAAATAAATTCTATATAAAAGACGCAGTAGAGACAATATATAAGAGATATATGGTGGGCGCTGACGGGATCGAACCGCCGACATTCTGCTTGTAAGGCAGACGCTCTACCAACTGAGCTAAGCGCCCTGAAGAATAAAAATAGAGACCTATTTTTATAAAACCGAGATAAAGTGCTCTTTATCTGGATTAAACATCTTACTCAGGGAAATAAGACATTAAAATGGCGCAGCGGACGGGGCTCGAACCCGCGACCCCCGGCGTGACAGGCCGGTATTCTAACCAACTGAACTACCGCTGCAACACGAAATCTTTAAAACCATAATCCATAATCTGTCAAAATTATGGTGGGCGCTGACGGGATCGAACCGCCGACATTCTGCTTGTAAGGCAGACGCTCTACCAACTGAGCTAAGCGCCCTAAGGCATTAAAAATAGCATCACTATTTTTAGGATGCAAGATAAACCCGAAGTATTATCTTTCACAACTTGTCAGGTTGCATAATTTCTTTGAAATGGCGCAGCGGACGGGGCTCGAACCCGCGACCCCCGGCGTGACAGGCCGGTATTCTAACCAACTGAACTACCGCTGCATCGCAAAGAATATGGTGGGCGCTGACGGGATCGAACCGCCGACATTCTGCTTGTAAGGCAGACGCTCTACCAACTGAGCTAAGCGCCCTCATTAAATAATTTTGTATAAATGGCGCAGCGGACGGGGCTCGAACCCGCGACCCCCGGCGTGACAGGCCGGTATTCTAACCAACTGAACTACCGCTGCACTTACACAAAGTCACTAATGTGGTACAAACAATATTAAACATCTTAAGTGGCGCAGCGGACGGGGCTCGAACCCGCGACCCCCGGCGTGACAGGCCGGTATTCTAACCAACTGAACTACCGCTGCACGTAAGATCTTTAACGTAAAGGCTTGGTGGGCGCTGACGGGATCGAACCGCCGACATTCTGCTTGTAAGGCAGACGCTCTACCAACTGAGCTAAGCGCCCTTAACGTCTTCATCGTTTGTGAGGTGCATTATAGAGAATCTTTACCGAGTGTCAAACGCTTTTCTCACAGTTTTCATGATTTTATGTTTGAGTGATTAAAAAATAAGTGTTTTGCTATAAAAACAAGCAAATTCTGCAAGTTATTTAGAAAATATGTGTAAAATTCACTCTACCCTTTTCTTTTGTTTTCAACATGAAAATCTGAAACAAGCATTATCCTGCTTCCAATCTGACTTAATTCATCTCTCTACGCAGATAATTATTTGCAAAAAAAATCCCAAGAGGATTAACTCAAATTCAAACGCTGTTCCGAAATATAGACCAAGGCATTTTCTGGAATCAGCTCAAACAACTCGACCACATCTTGATTACGCATTCGGATACAGCCATGTGACATTGGTATACCCATAGGTTCGCTATCAGGTGTACCGTGAATATAAATATAACGATTGAAGGTATCACAACCCTCGCCCTGATTAAATTTAGGCTCTAAACCTGACAACCATAAAATGCGTGACAAAATCCAATCCCGTTCAGGAAATTCAGTCGCGAGTTCTTGATCATAAACTTCCCCTGTTTCTTTACGCGCGATAAAAACTGCATTCAAGGGAGCACTTTCACCAAACTTTAACGCCACTTCATGCCAGCCACGAGGCGTTTTACCGCTATTCTCCTGCTCGCCAATGCCATTTTTTCCAGAAGAAATCACATAAAATTTATTGTGCTTAGGCAGTAATAAGGTTTGTTCTGCCAAATCAATCAGAATATCTGCTTGTTGTAATGAATATTGCATTCGAGAAACCTATGTATAAGAGCGACTCTGGATAAGCATAACTGATCGTACTTAATTTACTGCTGGTTCAGGGCGTAGCCATAACCAAATCGCTACAATCAGCATCGTTAAATCCGTAAATACTTTGACCGCAAAAGGTGCCGTAGTAAATAACATGATCACACCACTGATCAGCATCATCATCGAAGCAATCCATTTGGCTTTACGCGGGACTGTGCCATTTTCGCGCCATGCTCGCAGTGTTGCTCCATGTTTAGGATGATTCATGAGCCAATCATCTACCTGCGGCCAACCCTTGGAAGCGGCCCAAGCAGCTAAAATTAAAAATACTGTTGTTGGCATACCTGGGAGTATTGCTCCAATAAAGCCGAGGATGACAAAGAGCACCACCAAACTTCGCCAAAACAATATCTTCATCTTCAAGCCCTAATCTAGAATTGCGCTAGTATAAAATGTTTTTACACTTTATCCTTTTTAAATTCTGTACATTGTTCTGCCATTTTGGTTTCCACTATGTTTTTGACATTACAACAAGACCATCTTTTTGAGCCATGGTTGAACTTTAAAAATCCCTTAGTGCGACAACTGGCATTCAGCATTGCCAGTCCCAATATTCTGAAAGCCTATCCCGATCAGTTTCAGATTCATCAGCCTTTTCAATTGCATGCCGAAACGGTCTGGCAACAATACTTTCACTTATATCAATCTAGATTATTATATTTAGATCAACATCCACATGAATTGGAAGACTTTCTAAACCAGTTAAAAAGCACACGCTTAGGTTTGCGCTTTGAAATGTTTGTCTGGTTTTGGCTACGTGATTCTGACTATCATCCTTATGAATTACTTGGACACAGTATTCAGCAAATTGCTGGAGCCAAAACCCTCGGAGAACTGGATTTTTTACTGAAAAATACTGAAACCCAGCAGATTGAACATTGGGAAGTGGCTCTTAAATATTATTTAGCCGAATGCGATTTTTCCTTTTCGCACTGGTATGGACTCAACCGTACCGATACCTTAAAACGAAAGCTCAATCACTTTACTCAAAAGCAATTTCAGTTTGATCAAGCACTTGACTACCCTATTCAACAACGCTTTGTCATGCTCAAAGGTCAGCTTTATGTGCCGCTGAATACAACTATTCAGCAAGTCCCAGATTGGGTTAATTTACAGCGCAGAATCGGCTTATGGGGTTATGAGTTTATTCCTGTGGCTTATACGCCACATCGACTCCAACGCCACGAATGGCTGTGTCCAAACGACTCTCCAAGTAGTCATGCTCCGCAACTTTGGACAGATGGCTTATATTGCTATCAACAGCAAGCTGATGAGCAAAATTTTTATATGTATCGTCATCGACTGCTACTGCAATATCGGGCTTAATCTAATCGGAATGTATACAGCTATACATTCCTTAACCTTTTTATAATGAAATGATACTACTTTCAAGCATGGTTATTTTTTAATCTAATGCAATAAATGATAATGAGCTTTGGAGTAAATCATGAAAAAAATGATCGCTATTTCCTTATTACTTTCATTTTTTCTCGCAGGTTGTAATACGGTAGCAGGTGTGGGTAAAGACGTCTCTAAAGTTGGAGATGTCGTGACGGACAGTGCGGAAAAAACTGCGGATAAATTGTAATCATGTAAAGCCAATCCAAGACCTTATCAAAACGATAAGGTTTTTTTATGTCAAAACTCCCTTTATTGACTCGATTCGCCTATCATAGCCGCATATTTTTCATTTGCTTTCCCCTCCTATGAATCACTCCGAAACTCTCGAACTTAGCTTACAGTTGCTGCGTCAACCTTCCGTGACGCCTGTTGATCATAATTGCCAAAATATTATGGCCGAACGCTTAGAAAAAATTGGTTTTAACATTGAATCAATGCGTTTTGATGATGTTGATAATCTTTGGGCGCGTAAAGGGACGGAATCTCCTGTATTTTGTTTTGCTGGGCATACCGATGTTGTACCTACAGGCAATTTAAATGCATGGCACTCAGAGCCTTTTGTACCCGAAATTCGTGATGGTAAGTTGTATGGGCGTGGAAGTGCAGATATGAAAACTGCACTTGCGGCGATGGTGGTTGCTTCCGAACGTTTTGTTCGCAAACATCCAAACCACAAAGGTTCAATTGCGTTTCTAATTACCTCTGATGAAGAAGGTCCTGCTATCAACGGGACAGTGAAAGTCATTGAAACCCTAGAAGCACGTCAGGAAAAAATGACATGGTGTTTAGTGGGTGAGCCTTCTAGTACTAATCATTTAGGCGACATCGTTAAAAATGGTCGTCGTGGTTCTTTAAATGCCGTTTTAACCGTGAAAGGCAAACAAGGTCACGTTGCCTATCCACACCTTGCGATTAATCCGATTCATATGGCGTCTAAAGCGGTTGCTGAGCTATGTGATACGGTTTGGGATCAAGGCAATGAATACTTCCCTGCCACGTCTTTCCAAGTCTCTAATATTCAGGCAGGTACAGGTGCAACTAATGTTGTACCAGGCACGATGACTGTAACCTTTAACTTCCGCTATTCAACAGAAGTGACTGCTGAAGAGTTGAAAGCACGTGTTTTAGAAATTTTAGATCGTCATGGTTTGACCTATGAAATTCACTGGACACACTCAGGCTTACCCTTCTTGACCCCTGTAGGTGAATTGGTAAATTCAGCAAAAAATGCAATTCGTAATGTAACGGGTCGTGAAACTGAATTATCAACCAGTGGTGGTACTTCAGATGGTCGTTTTATTGCCCCTACAGGTGCACAAGTACTTGAACTTGGTGTATTGAATGCCAGCATCCACCAAATTGATGAGCATGTGAATGTAGACGATTTAGAACCTTTAGCCGAAATTTATGAGCAAATTCTTGAAGGCTTATTGGCTTAAGATCATTACCAGATAAGCAATAAAAAAACCCATGTTGAACATGGGTTTTTTATTCTTTAAAGCATTATGAACCAATGCCTAAACTGGTTTGAATCTGCGCGACATTTGGAACTTGAAAGGTTTGCTCACCCATGCGTACGTACTGGAACACCATTGGATCAGTGACTGTCATTTCCTCATCAACAACCTCGGAAATACGTACACGTACCGATTTTGGCATCTCGTTACACATCAGGGCAAAACGCTGATCAATTTCATCCCCTTCAATTACAAGTGCAACCCCAGAGTTCTTAGCAGGATCATTCACCGCATAAACAGGTAGTTTAACATCATGCCATTCCACTGAAGCAACATGCGTTGGACTATCTAAGGCAGAGAGTACAATATTCTGTGGTAACAACATTGCCACTTTGCCATAGCATTGAATGATATAGGCATCGATAAACCCTGTAGAAACAGTAATGAGATGATGTAACTCTTGCTGACTAATTTGATCTAAGACCGATTTACTCGCGCTATTTTCGCTCATCACCTTACCCCTGTTTCACTGTCAATAGACTTTCAATGTTATTCAACAAGTCAGCCTCTTGGAATGGTTTACCCATATAGTGAGTTACACCCAAACTGAATGCACGTTCACGATGTTTTTCACCTGTACGTGAGGTAATCATGATAATTGGCAACTGCTTATGCACTTCATGGTGACGAATCAAGTTAGTTACTTCAAAACCATCCATACGCGGCATTTCAATATCCAGCAGCATTAAGTCTGGTTTCACATTTTCCAACTGTTCCATGGCATCGACACCATCTTTTGCAGTCACGAAATCATAACCCTGACGCTCCAACAGACGCGAAGTTACCTTACGTACCGTCACCGAGTCATCCACGATCATAATTAAACGACGTGTATCATTATAACGGTAGGTATCACGCTGATCATTGGCATGCTTCACACGTTGTGTAGTTTGGATCTGACGCGCAATATTCTGTCCATCCAGAATCAGACACACTTGACCATCACCCAGAATCGTCGCACCCGCAATAGCACCAATGGCAGAGAATTGCTGACCAATTGGTTTCACCACAATTTGCGCACGCGAACCAATCAACTGATCGACCAATAAGGCAATGGTTTGACCACTATTGCCTTTAATTAATAATACTGGCAATGAATGCGCAATGCTGCCCAAGCGAGGTAAAGGCTGATTAGAGACAAACTCTGATAGATAGCGGAGTTTGTAACTTTCATTATCAATCTTGAAGTAGTCGTCTTTACTGTTGAAGTAACTTTCCAAGGCAGCCGGTGCAATTCGAACAATACGTTCAATCTGCGCCAACGGAACCGCAAACTGCTGATCGCCAGATTTTACCATCAAGGCATCGCTTACAGCTACCGTTGTTGGTACGCGAATGCTAAAGCTGGTGCCTTTGCCAAAAGTCGAATCTACCGTGACATGACCACCAAGCGCTTTAATGGCACTCTGCACCACGTCAAGACCTACGCCACGACCTGAAATTTGCGTCACTTGCTGGGCTGTACTGAATCCAGGATGGAAAATAAACTGTAGAATTTCCTGCTTTTCAAGCTGCTGATCGGCTTTCATCAAACCTAAAGAAATGGCTTTCTCTTTGATTTTGGCAACATCAATCCCTTTACCATCATCATGGAATTCAACCACCACATCCGTACCTTGACGGCTGATATTGAGTTCAATTTTCCCAACTTCAGGTTTATGGGCTAACTGACGTTGTTCAGGATCTTCAATACCATGATCGACCGCATTACGTAACATATGTTCCAGCGGTGTCACCAAACGCTCGAGAATGGTACGGTCTAACTCGCCTTCAGTATTGTTGACAAGCAATTCTGCAGGGCGATTTAGGGTAGAAGCTGTTTGACGCACAATACGTTGTAATCGTGGCAATAAACGCGAGAATGGAACCAAACGGGTTCGCATTAAGCCTTCTTGAATCTCTGCCTGAATACGCGATTGTTGCAGTAACAAACCTTCAGTATCACGGATTTTTTCAGCCAACGTCGTCTTGAAGTCGACCAAATCCGATGCAGATTCCGCCAATGACTTAGACAATTGATTTAGCGATGAATATTGGTCCATTTCAAGCGGGTCAAAGTCAGCATAGCGTCCGACGTCACTGCCGTGTTTGGCAATAATTTGAGACTCTAACTCACCTTCCATTCGACGTAACTGGTCGGCTAGACGTTTAATCGCCAACTCCATTTCATTCAAGGTATTGCCTAATTGACCAAGGTCCATTTCAATACGTGAACGGTTAATCGAATTCTCACCTGATAGATCAATCATTTTTTCAATCAGATCAGCTGAAATTCGAATCATTTCATTGGATTGATCCGATTGACCAGAGCTCTCCCACTCGCCCATCATGGCTGGTGGCTCAGTACCATCACCCTGAATAAATTCGAAGCTTGGAGCTGTAATTTGCGCTTGAGCTGGGGTATTACGTGTTGGTAATTGAACTGTGACATCCGCATACTCAATCGCTTCCAGACTTGCCTTCAAGCTATCAAAATTACTGTAATCATGTTCAAAAATCGCATGTCTTAACCATGCAATAGTGGTTTTTAACAATGGATCATAGACATTCGAATTGAAATGATGCACTGCAAACTGTTCAAAAGCACTTTCTAAACGATAGGAAATTGCACCTACAGCTTCAATTTCAGCCATACGTGCACCACCTTTCAGGCTGTGCGCTGCACGTTGTAATTGAAGTAATAAACTACGGTCACTACGTTGTTCAATCCACTGTTGCAGTAACGACTCCATCGTATCGAAGATTTCAGCTGCTTCTTCAAGGAAAGTTTCCTCAACAATTGAGCGTACACTGTCATCTTCTTCTGAAGCTAAAGACTGCACCACATCTTTCGGCGCAACCCAAGCAACAATTTCCTCGTCCTCTTCTTCTACTACAGGAGTCATTACAGGCTGTACAGGTGGTGACACCGGTGCATCTACAGAGGTGGTCGCATAGGCTGCGACATGTTCCACTGCTGGTTGCTTATGCTCAACCACAGTTTCAGTAACTGTCGATACTGCAACACCCGCTACCAAGGCTTCAATATTATTCAGAATATCAATGGCTTCTGGTGCCGGATAATCGACATGTTGTTCGCGAATGATTTGAATACGATCCGCAATATTGTCCTGAACCAAGCGAATAATTTGAATCAAAGCAGGTGAAGCTTGGATTTGCTGATTGATAATTCGCTCATAAATGGTTTCTAGCTCATGCGAGATTAAACCAATATGAGTGGCTTGAATCATATTTGCACCACCCTTTAAGGTATGCAAATAACGCATCAAATTATTCAGTGCTGCCGTATTCGACTGATCATGACTCCAAGTCTGGACATCTTGGTCAATCCCCATGAGCAATTCATCTGCTTCTTCAAGGAAAATATCCAGCAGATCATCATCAAATTGACGGTTCGCATCTTCTGCATCGACCAGTTGAGCATCGCTATGAAGACGTTTAGACAGTACCGCAAAGTCGACTGTAGTCCCTTTTGTGCTTTCTTCAACAGGCGTTGGTGTTTCAAGCGTAGTTGAAACAGCATCTTCTAACGTACTAAGCTCAGCCTCATCAAAAATCTCCAAATCCTGCTGCACAAATGCAGTTAAATTTTGAAGAACATGCTGTGCTTGCTCAGACAGGCTAATACGCTGTCCTGCTGCTAAAGTATCGAACAGGTAAATAAATTCCTGATGTGCCTGAGCAAATAACTCATAGGCATAATCAATAGTTAATAACGCTGCTTTGGCAAGTAATGCTTGATAGCATTCATCTAAAGTCTGTACAAACGCATGAATACCCTGCGAAGCACGATTATCGGTATGCTCAGCCAGTAACTGAGCCTTTTGACTTAGCTGCTCAATATACGCAGGGAATTCAGTTTTCGCACGTTTTTCAAATTCAAGTTCCGCATCCAATAACAGATCAATATCTAATTCAATGAGCTGAGAGACTAAACCTTGTGGATTGGCTGTAGCATCAAAGTCTTCTTGATTAAAGCCATAATCTTCCCATGCCTGATTAAAGGTTCGATCAATTTGGCTCAGGTCTTCAAGTTTTCCTTGACGGAGGATATGTAAGAAATCGCGTACAAATTCAGCATATTGAATTAACAATGCCGTTTCGTTTGAACTCGAAACAATATCTTCTTGTAATAGCGTCTTGAATAAATTTTCAACTTTAGAACTGGCATCAAAAATTTGCTGGATATGTGCCATCGATGAGCTACCGCGCAAGGTATGCAATGCACGAATCAGCCCATTATAATCTGGCACTTCATCCGCTTCTTGTTTTAAGAAGTGATCAATGGTCGCTAGATGCTCTTCTGCCTCTTCAATAAAGATTGAAGTCGTAACTTCTTGAAGATCAGTGCTTTCTTGAATAGATTCTTCTTGTGCCTCTACTGCTACTAATGCTTCTTCTAGCACCTGTTCCGTTTCAGCTGAAGTAAATTCAAGTCCCGTCATTTGTTCTGGAGAATGCAGTTGATCCGCCAATAACAATAACTCTTCCAATGCAGGCTCAAGGGTAAGCCCTTGCTGCAATTGCTGCCCTAGAAGCACCAATGGTCTTAAGTCAATTTCAATTGCTTGAACCGATTTAAACTGAGGATACAGCTTGTACTGGAAAATACGGTAAACCGTTTCGGCAAATTTTTGGATCTTGCTATCTAGCACCACTGAACCAAAAATGACACGATTTAATGTATCTTCCACAGACCACGCCAGCTCACCTGCAGATTTTGCTCCCACCATACGACCCGAACCTTTCAATGTATGAAAGTGGCGACGAATGATCGTTAAGGTGTCTTGATCTGAGGGATTCGCTAACCATTGCGCAAAAACGCTGTCTAGCTCTTCAAAAATTTCTTCAATTTCTTCTACAAAGATCTCGAGAATTTCAGCATCTTGTTCAAGATAACTATCTTCTGGAAGCGTTGTCGTATCGACTAAATTTTTTAATATTTCTTTCATAGCTTTGGCTTCTTACGTTCTTTGCCACCATAAAAGGCGCTCAAACCTGAGTGTAATCATCACGCTGAACTTCATGCTCAAAGTCCCTCGGGTCGATGCTTAAAACTAGATGGGAATTCCGAACTTGAAGTGCTCGGAATTCCCTTAAATAGCTAACTTATTCAGGTAGTTTGAAGTCCGTTACAGATTCACGTAAAGATTCCGCCATGTTGGCAAGCTCAGAAACCGAACGTGCTGTGTCGAACGTTGCTGTCGTGGTTTGAGAGGTAATCTCTTGTACAACGTTCATCGTAGTTGCAATATGACCCGCAGATGCTGACTGAAGTTTTGCTGCATCAGAAATGCTCGCAATCAGTTTCGCCAAGTTGCCCGATACGCTTTGAATCTCATCTAGTGCAACACCCGCATCTTTAGACAAGTTCGCACCACGTACAACCTCAGAAGTGGTTTGCTCCATCGAAATAACCGCTTCGTTGGTATCCGTCTGAATCGTTTTAACCAGTGTTTCAATCTGCTTGGTTGCCGATGCTGAACGTTCTGCTAGACGCTGGACTTCGTCGGCTACAACCGCGAAACCACGACCAGCCTCACCTGCCATCGATGCTTGAATTGCAGCGTTTAATGCCAAGATGTTCGTTTGGTCGGCAATATCGTTAATCAAGGCAACGATGTTACCAATTTCCTGTGAAGATTCACCCAAGCGCTTAATACGCTTAGACGTTTCTTGAATCTGTTCACGAATGATATCCATACCTTCGATTGAACGGTTTACAACGTCTGCACCATTCGATGCAATATGTACCGAACGTTCTGCTACCGTAGCAGATTCAGATGCGTTTGCAGATACTTGGTCAATGGACATTGCCATTTCGTTAATCGCAGCAGATGCGCCAGCAATTTCTTGCGCCTGATGCTCAGAAGCTTCCGCTAACTGGTTGGTAATGATCTGCGTGTTTTGCGTATAGTGTGCAACTTCTGCAGACGTTTCCGTAATACGCGATACCAACTCACGTAACTGGTCAATCGCGAAGTTAATCGAGTCGGCAATTGCACCAGTAAAGTCTTCTGATACCGTTGCATATGAACGTAAGTCACCGTCCGCTAAGTCGGCGATTTCATCTAGTAAACGTAAAATCGCGTTCTGGTTACGGTCATATTCTTCTTGTAGACGTGATACACGTACTTTATCGGCTTCACCACGAAGTACAAGTAATTTAAATACGCAGAATAAGAAACCAATCAGTGCCAGAATTAAGCCCAATGCTGGAATTGCAATTGCCCAACCTGTACCACCAGATAACTTGTTTAAGTTAGTTAACAAGGCATCAGACTGCTCAAAAATTGAAGATGATGCTTGGCGAACTTTAACAATTTGAGAAGAGTTCTTTAAGACTGTTGCTGCAGCAGATTTTAATACTTCATCATACTCAGCTTTAATCCCATCTAAAGATTCACGTAATGCAGGCTCAGAAATCTGTTGAACACCCAGCTCAGCACTACCATTAATTTGTGCATTCAAATACGAACCGAATGTTTCAGTATCGGCACTAAAGTCATCTGCTGAAGCACTTGAATTCGTTGTACCTGTTAACACCGAGTTAATCGAACGTAAAATACGTTCTGCGATGAATACCTGGTTTTTTGCAATTACAACCTGACTACTTGGCATGTTTTGACGCGCCATTTGGTCAACCATCAAGTTATATTCAGCCTGAATGCCTGGAATACTTTCACTGATGGCAATGTTGGTGTCGTATAACTGGTTAATGATTTTTTGTTGTGACGCAATTAAATCAATATTTTCAGATACTTTTTTCCATTGCTCATCAACTTCACGCAATGCTTGTGTACTGGCATGAATATCGTTAACTGTTTCTAAGTTTTCAGCAAAAGCTTTTTGAGAGTCTGTTAATTTCTTGATCGATTCTGGTGTACCTGAAGCGGTTGCTTCAGTTGCTTGACGCGAAATCGTTTGCGACAAAAGACGCAAATCACCCAAGCTACGTGTAAATTCGTTATTACGCGGTACGCTATAGAAAAGATATAACAGAAGGAATAGGGCCAAGATGATACAAAACGCTGCACCCAAAATTAATGGTCTGGACTTTTCACTGTCACCGAATACACGTGAAAACTGTTCCGTCTGTGATTGAATTTTTGCTACTAAAGCATTACCACCCGCACGGTTGGTACTTTCACCTGCATTTTTCTTTTTTAGTTTAAAGCCCATGCAGCTTCTCCCCTAGTTTCGCCTTCATTCTTAATGAGTGTGACTATTTAATTTATAAGTTTTATAGATGCGTTCATGTATTTTGGATTTTGCAATAAACGACTAAATAAGAAGACATGCCACTGTTGGTTATGCTGATGGAAATACCCTTGGCAATATTCTTGTAAATTACTATCTAAATCATTGTGTTTAGAGAAGAAACTTTTCTTATTAAAGTGTTGAATGCCCAAAACCTGATCGACGACTAAACCGACATAATGATCATGATGACTGATACATAAGACTTTTTGAGTCGGTGAATATTGGCTTCGATGTCCAGAAATATAATGAGCTAAATCTGCAACTGAAAGCAGTCGTCCACGAATATTCGCCAATCCCATGACCCATGATTGAGTATTTGGCACTGGCGTATATTTTGGCGGATAAATAACTTCCGAAACCTCACCTAAAGGGGCAACGAAATATTGCCCCATCATTTCAAATGCAATCCCTGACCATCGGTTTACTTCATTCTCGGTTGAAACGTAGTTTTTATTACCACGTTTCGCCAAGCGAAGTAATTCGATAAATCCGTTCGCTGCCATAGTTTATCCTGCGTTGAGGTGCTGCTTGATGGTGTCGATTAATTGTTGTTCATCAATAGGCTTAGTCAAATAATCACATGCACCCTGACGTTTTCCCCAAACACGGTCAGTTGCCTGATCTTTGGTACTCACAATAACCACTGGAATATGTTTTGTGGTATCTCCACGCGCAATTTGACGCGTCGCCTGAAAACCATTTACGCCTGGCATAACCACATCCATCAACACAAGATCAGGGAGTTCAGCTTGCGCCATTGTTACCCCATCAGCACCATTTGAAGCTTCAATCACTTCAAAACCGTGCTTGCCTAAAATCTCTCTGAAACGAAATGTTTCTGTAGGCGAATCATCTACAACCAAAATACGAGCCATGCTCTTCCCCAATGCAAAACTTATGCTGTTACGTGATTACGAATTGCGTTTAATAGTTCATCTTTACTGAATGGTTTTGTTAAATATTCATCTGAACCGACAACACGACCTTTAGCCTGATCAAATAAGCCATCTTTACTCGATAGCATAATGACTGGAATGTTTTGATAATTTTGTGAATTCTTGATGAGTGCACAAGTTTGATAGCCATCTAAACGCGGCATCATGATATCAACAAAGACAATATCCGGATTTGCTTCAGCAATTTTTGACAATGCCTCAAAACCATCTACTGCGGTGACCACTTCACAACCTTCACGCTGTAATAATGTTTCTGCTGTACGACGAATGGTTTTTGAATCATCAATTACCATGACTTTTAGATTTTGAAATTTATCGTCCATTTAATGACCCGTCCCATTTTTAGAATGTACATTCATTTGGTATATGAAGTTTTATTACAAGTTGCCAACATTTTTAACATATATTTACTTGTATTTTCAATGAACAGTTTTGAACTTAATCGACACTTTTATCTAATTTAGCTAATAATTTCACACTTTAATTCCTCACAATTTTTTTTTTAATGAATAGATGTTTTTTATTGTACAGATTAGTTCTAATATAACTCTATTATTACTTAAAAATAAGTAATTTAGTCAACTTTAACTTTGCGGGGGACTCAATGAAAAGTCAGTTTAGTTGCAGACTTGCTTTCATTGCAAAAAAGGAAATAACTTTAAGGTTATTACTGCTTAGCCTCTTATTCATACAATCGGCATTTACCTTCGCAGAGGAAGTGAAAGCAGTCTGGTATCGCTACTACGACAGTAAAGGTGTCGCCAATATCAGTACCAATGTGACCCCGAACCATATTCGCTATGGTTATGAAGCACTTGATCGCAATATGCAAGTGATTAAACGCAACCTTGCTTATAATGCAGCTATAGAAGAGAAAAAAGCACCACAACGGGCAGCACAAGCCAAACAGCGCGAAGCGGATTTACGATTAAAACGCGCATATACCAGCAGTCAAGTTGCTATAAAAAAGCGAGATGATGCACTAGCTTATCTCAAGAAACAAATCAGTTTTCAGCAAGATCAACTTAAACAACTGCAAAGTGATCGTATTTTATTCAAACGCCAAGAAATGGAGTACCTCCGAAAAGGTGATCCTGTACCCGCTATTCTCAAAAGCAATCTGGCCAACAATGCCACAAACATCAGCAATAAAAAGCAACAGATTCAATCATTACAAAACAACTATCGTGATACGCAGGCTGAGTACGCGAATATTGTGGCGCGCTTAAAAGCGATGGAAAACTAATACGCAAAATTCAGTAAAGGATGTTTAGATGCAGCTTGTCCCTCAATTATTTTATTTTAAAACCCTGAGCCTCTGCATCGCGACCAGCCTTTTACTTACAGCCTGTCAAAAGCCATCTGAAACTGCCGCTATGCCAAGCCAGAGTAATATCGAGCTAATACAGCAGGATTTAGTACCAGTGAATTACGGTGAGTCCGTCGAGAAAACCTCTTTCACAGGCAGCATTCGTGCTGTGAATCAAAGCAGTTTGCAATCCCAAGTCACTGCAACAGCGACTGCTGTGCGAGCCGATGTCGGTGATAAAGTGCAACAAGGACAAATCTTGGTCCAGCTCAACAATCAAGATAATGAAGCGCGTTTAGCCCAAGCCAAAGCCAATTTAGCAGCAACCAAAGCGCAGGCAACACTAGCTCAAAACATGATGCAGCGCAAACAGCGACTTTTAAATCAAGGCTTCATTTCCAAAGTAGAGTTTGAACAAAGCCAAGTCGACTATCAGGCACAATTAGAAAATGTCAAAGCACAGCAAGCCGCGGTTGATATTGCGCTTAAAGCCGAACAAGATGGTACTTTACGCAGTCCAATTACAGGGATCATCACCAAACGCCAAGTAGAACCAGGTCAAACCGTTGCGGCTGGACAAACCCTTTTGGAAATTGTCGATCCAACTCGATTAGAACTTCAGGCACGCCTACCCAGTGATCAACGTAATGCCTTACGTGTAGGACAGAAAATTGAATTTCATCTGCAAGGCAATTCGGAGCAACTACAAGCAACACTGAGCCGAATATCCCCTCTAGCGGATTTAAATAGTCGCCAAATTGAGTTCTATGCTAGCCCGAATTCTGCATTAAATCCTCTCAGCATAGGTGCCTTTGTCGAAGGAAATATTCTGGCATCTGCCACGGTCTCAGGACAACTCATTCCCTTAGATAGCATTCTAGACCTCGGGCAAAACCCCTATGTCTGGGTCATCCGTCAACAAAAAATTGAACGGATACCCATCAATGTTCTGGAACAACGTTATAGTGAGAACCTTGCAGTAGTCGAAGGTCTTAGGACAGGTGATCAGATTAGCCGCGTCAAATTTAGCGATAGCGATATCCACAAGACTGTGACCATTCAAAAAAATAAATAAGTTCAGGACCTGAAAATGTGGTTAACCCGAATCAGTGTAAAATATCCCGTGTTTACCATCATGATGATGTTGTCTTTGATGGTGCTTGGCTTAGCGTCATGGCAACGCATGAGCGTGGAAGAATTTCCTGATGTCGATTTCCCCTTTGTCGTTATTCACACCACCTACCCTGGTGCTTCACCTGAAACCATTGAATCTGAAATTACCAAGAAAATGGAAGATCAGATCAATACCATTTCTGGGCTTAAGCAGGTCATTTCGCAGTCCAGCGAAGGACTGTCCACGATTATTGTGGAATTTAATTTAGATGTCCCCTCTGCTGTCGCGGCACAAGATATTCGCGACAAAATCGCCCCAGTCACGGCAGAATTTCGCGATGAAATTCAGGACCCTGTCGTAGAACGTTATGACCCGACTGCCAGTGCCATCATGTCGATTGTGTTTGAGTCGAAGACCCAGTCTCTAAGAGAACTCAGTACTTATATCGATCAGCGCATTGTGCCAGAGTTACAAACGGTTTCTGGTGTGGGTGCAGTCAATTTATTAGGCGATAGTCAGCGCCAAATTCGAATTATGATTGATCCTTATAAGTTACAGAGCTACGGCATCGGGATCGACCAAGTCATCAACACCCTGAAAAGTGAAAATATTGAAGTCCCTGGAGGCACACTTAAACAAGCCAATTCAGAGCTTGTGGTTGAAATTAAATCCAAAATCATTCATCCCTATGGATTTGGAGACCTGATTGTTGCCACAAAAAATGGGACACCGATTTTTCTCAAACAAGTCGCGACTGTTGAAGACAGTCAGGCAGAGCTTGAGTCCAGTGCTTTTTTAAACGGCAACCCTGCTGTTTCTGTCGATGTGTTACGTAACTCGGACTCCAACATTATTCAAGTGGTGGATGGTACTTACAAAGCCCTCGCCAAGATTGAAAAGCAACTACCACAAGGCGTCAGTGCCAAGGTCGTAGTCGACAGTTCTCAAAGCATTCGCGGCAGTATTCGCGATGTCACTCGAACCATTCTTGAAGGCGCAGTACTGGCCGTATTGATTGTCTTGCTGTTTTTGGGTTCGTTCCGCTCCACCATCATTACAGGCATGACTCTGCCTATCTCTTTGCTGGGCACTTTAGCCATGATTTGGGCTTTCGGCTTTAGCATCAATATGATGACTTTACTGGCGCTCTCATTAAGTATTGGCTTGTTAATTGATGATGCGATTGTGGTCCGGGAAAATATTGTCCGCCATGCCGATATGGGCAAAGACCATGTCACTGCCGCTCTGGACGGTACCAAAGAAATTGGATTAGCCGTTTTAGCCACGACTCTGACAATTGTTGCAGTTTTTCTACCTGTCGCCTTTATGGGGGGCATTATCGGGCGTTTCTTTTATCAGTTTGGTGTCACCGTCAGTACCGCTGTGCTGATTTCCATGTTTGTCAGTTTTACCCTAGATCCGATGCTCTCAGCACATTGGACAGACCGACATCAACAAGACCCAAAACCAAACCTGTTACAACGCTTTTTTGATGCAATTGCAAGACAAATTGACCGCTTAACGCAACTTTACGAATATTTATTAAAACTGGCACTACGTTTTCGCTTGATTACACTTGCGATCGCGATTGCCTCGCTGTTTGGTGCTTTAGCCCTATCTAAAATGATTGGGACCGAATTTGTACCGACACCAGATAAAGCCCAAATTCGGATTAAATTTGAGACGCCTGTGAATGCTTCACTGGAATATTCACAAGCCAAATTACTACAAGTAGAACAAATCTTAAGACAGCATCCTGAAGTTTTAGGCACCTATGGCGTGATTAATGGTGCAACAGATCGCGGAAAAAATCATGTCAGTCTGCGCGTTACAGTCACGCCGCGCCAGCAACGCAGTCAAACGCTGGTACAACTGAATAATGAATTCCGTGACCGCTTGCAAAGCATAGCCGGAATTCGTGTGACTTCGGTTGCCTCTGCCGATGAAAATGTTTCTGGTGGTCAAAAGCCCATCATGATCTCGATTAAAGGTACTGACTTAGCGCAACTGCAAAAAATCTCCGATCAATTTATGGCAGAAGTGGCTCAGGTCCAAGGTGTAGTCGATTTGGAAAGTTCCCTGAAAGAGCCTAAAGCCACTTTGGCGGTGCATATTAATCGCGTGCTAGCCAATGACCTCGGCTTATCCGTCAGTCAAATTGCCAATGTAGTACGCCCCTTAATTGCGGGAGATGATGTCACGTCTTGGCAAGATGCAAAGGGTGAAAGCTATGATGTCAATGTCCGTCTCGCGGAAAGCCAGCGCACCCTCCCGAGCGATCTCGGCAATTTATACATTAATTCAACTAAACAGGATTGGTCTGGACAAAATATTTTGGTGCCACTCAGCAGCATTGCCAGCTTAGAACAAACCTTCGGGGCTTCTCAGATCAATCGACGTGATTTGGCGCGAGAAGTGTTAGTCGAGGCCAACACTGCGGGACGCCCTGCGGGTGACATTGGTGCCGATATTCAGAAAATTCAGGAGAACTTCAAACTGCCTGCGGGTTATAGCTTTGATACACAAGGCGCGAATGCCGATATGGCAGAATCCGCAGGCTATGCGCTCACTGCGATTACCCTGTCGATTGTCTTTATTTATATTGTCTTGGGTTCACAGTTTAATAGCTTTATCCATCCTGCCGCGATTATGGCCTCCCTGCCGCTCTCTTTAATTGGGGTATTTCTGGCATTGTTCTTATTTGACTCGACCATGAACTTATTCTCGATCATCGGCATCATTATGCTGATGGGTTTGGTCACCAAAAATGCCATCCTGCTGATCGACTTTATTAAAAAAGCCATGGAAGCTGGAAGCAGCCGTTACGATGCCATTATTCAGGCAGGCAAAACCCGTTTACGCCCGATTCTGATGACCACCAGTGCCATGGTGATGGGCATGATTCCGCTTGCGCTTGGATTGGGTGAAGGCGGAGAACAAAGTGCCCCGATGGCACATGCGGTGATTGGTGGAGTGATTACCTCTACCCTGCTGACCTTGGTGGTGGTGCCTGTGATCTTTACTTACTTAGATGACTTTAAAAATTTTCTACTTCGTCTCAAACAGAAAATCATGGCATAATCCATGGCAGTTCAATGAATCGGTCAGCAATGCATGACCGATTCATTCTAGATTGGATTATCCTTCACGATTAATATTAGGACAGTTTTCATGCGCGCGAGTCGCTTTTTATTTGCAACGTTAAGAGAAACCCCAAACGATGCTGAAGTCATTTCACATCAACTTATGCTCCGTGCGGGTATGATTCGTAAATTGGCTTCAGGTTTATACACTTGGCTGCCGATGGGCGTACGTGTGCTAAATAAAGTCGAAGCGATTGTACGTGAAGAAATGAACCGTTCAGGCTCTTTAGAAGTATTCATGCCTGTGGCTCAACCTGCAAGTCTATGGGAAGAGTCTGGTCGTTATGTACAATACGGTCCTGAATTATTACGTTTTAAAGATCGTCATGATAATCCATTCGTTTTGGGTCCAACCCATGAAGAAGTGATTACCGATTTGGCACGTAATGAACTAAAAAGTTATAAGCAACTTCCAATTAATTTCTATCAAATTCAAACCAAATTCCGTGATGAAATCCGCCCACGTTTTGGTGTAATGCGTTCACGCGAATTCATTATGAAAGATGCCTATTCTTTCCATGCGGATCAAGCGTCTCTACAAGAAACCTATGATCTGATGTACCAAACCTATTGCAATATTTTCACGCGTTTAGGTTTAGATTTTCGTCCAGTACAAGCCGATACAGGTTCGATTGGTGGTTCAGGTTCACACGAATTCCACGTTTTGGCTTCAAGTGGTGAAGATGATATCGCCTTCTCGACTGAATCTGATTACGCAGCCAATATTGAAATGGCTGAAGCCGTATTGGTCGGTGAACGTACTGCTCCAACTCAAGCGCTCACTTTGGTCGATACGCCAAATCAGAAAACCATTGCAGATGTCTCTGCATTCCTAAAATCTGATCCTGCACATTCTGTCAAAGCATTGCTGGTTCAAGGTATAGCCGATGAAAATGGTCAAACTCCTGTTATCGCGTTATTCTTGCGTGGTGACCATGAACTCAATGAAATCAAAGCTGAAAAGCATCCACTGATTGCATCACCATTAACATTTGCAACTGACGAGCAACTTACAGCACTTGGCTTAACTGCAGGTTTCTGCGGTCCACAAGGTCTTGTTGAAAAAGGCGTTACAGTGATTGTTGACCGTGCAGCATCGGTATTGTCTGACTTTGTTGCGGGTGCAAACGAAGCGGATAAACATGCGACTGGTGTGAACTGGGAACGTGATGCGCAATTCACTGAAGTTTATGACTTACGCAATGTGGTTGAAGGTGATCCTTCTCCAGACGGTAAAGGTACCCTGCAAATTAAACGCGGCATCGAAGTAGGTCACATTTTCCAACTCGGTCAAAAATACTCAGAAGCTTTAGGCTGTAAAGTTCTCGGTGAAGATGGTAAGCCATTTACCGTGACCATGGGTTGCTATGGTATTGGGGTAACACGCGTTGTTGCTTCTGCAATCGAACAGAATTTCGATGAGAAAGGCATTATTTGGCCATCAGCAATTGCACCATTTGAAGTTGCCATTGTGCCAATGAATGCACACAAATCTCCACGCACTGTTGAAGCTGCTGAAGCGTTATATGCGGAATTAACCGCTGCGGGTTATGACGTGTTACTGGATGATCGTAATGAACGTCCTGGTGTTAAATTCTCGGATCTGGAATTAACAGGTATTCCACACCGTATTGTGATTGGTGAAAAAGGCTTAGACGCAGGTACTTTTGAGTACAAGGGTCGTACCGATGCTAAATCTGTGAATATTTCTAAAGATGAATTATTAGCAAAAATTGCGAAATAATTTCTATACTTAGAATAAAAAATCCCGCTTAATGCGGGATTTTTTATAGCTTTGAAATTAACAGAACTTCATCCCACCAAAGCAGTTAGAGCGGAAATTCTGCCCCTGTAAGGTTAAGTTCGTCAGTGGAAAATCTAAAGTCGTAGTATTCATAGGAATATTTCCTACAGCCAAATCTCCACTAAATACACAGCTTCCGAGGATTCGACCACAATCACGAGGATTATCAGTTAAGTCTTTATTAATTCCAGCAATGGTTTGCTTTAACACGGCATTGGTAATTGCCACTTGTGTGGTTGGGCTTAAACTTCCAAGCTCGACTTCATCTTCCATGGCTAACCACCACCCCTGATTTGCGGCAACGGCAGCGCCAGGCCATAATATTTTTTGGGATTGTAAGGATAAGGATGCTGGGTTATTCAGATACAAAGCATGAATTAAACCCAAATTCTGATTCACGGTAATATCTGTTTTTAAACCTGTAATATTACCAGTTACATTTTTTTGTAATGGCAATAATCCCCCTAATACATCCGCTGTAAGAGGCCCTGAAAAGTCAATTTGTCCAACGGTTCCACTGCCTTTTAATACCACATCTTTTAAACGTGTTCCCGAAACCACTGTTGAATTAATGGTAAATGGTGCTGATGTTGATGAAAGGGTTAATGAATAGTTATCAGAGGTATAATCTAGAGTTGTTGGAATTCCCAGAATTGTACCCTTAACCTTTCCTTTAATTTCCAAACCAGTATCAGCATAAGTCATTGTTCGTTGAGTAGTGACTGCCGTTCCAGAAGCTGTTTTGGTTTTCATATAACCACTAAAGGTATTAATCCCATTCGGAGTGGCAGAATTCTCGGTGCCTAAAGTCATCAGTCCTGAAATTTTTTCTGCGCTGACCCGAAAGCCTACCACTTCACGTGTGGCTGCTGAATTTGGGTTTTTAATGGCAAATTGCAAAAATGGGTTGGTAATTTTTGCTGAGGTGGCTGCTCGCTCATCTGAAGTATAGTTAGCGTTTGCGGGTAAACCACTTAATGAAATATTATCAATATCAATATCACAACTACTGGCGCGAACGCTGTTATTTACGCCCCCGCAACCTAATGCTAATTTATTAATATTGGCATTCAACTCCATTACGGCTTCCAAACCCAGCTTATAAAATCCAATATTGGATTGATTATAGGTTGTACCCGTAGAATCGATTTGAGAGGTTCCCTGCAAATATTGAAGCGTTAACAGTGCCTGCCCTGAAACGGCAGAAAGTTCCTGATCAGAAAGGCTTTGCAAACTCTTTGCCATGACAGGAGTAACAGCGGTAGCCAGTAAAATGCTTAATAATAACTTTGTCTTCATGACCACTTAAATTCCCTTCATTCTTTTTATCTTGGAGTAATGCCAAAACTGCTGCGGATATTGCCCCCTGTAAATACCATTGTGCCTAGATTCTGCGCCCGATCTGCCGTTGGATAAAGATTAACATCCGCTTTTAACACCCCTGCTGCCTGATTAGATGGATTCAAGCGGATGCTATTGTTGAACTTGACCTGATCTTTCTCGACCAAAATTTTGGCATTCAAATCAAGTTCACCTTGAATACGGTCAAATCCAATGGTTGCATTGTCTTGGACATTGGTAAGGTGCAGGTAGTTTTTATTGGTGGTTGCATCTGACGCATTCAGCTTAATATTGCCTTGAATGGCTAAATGATTATCCGCGGCTGTACCAGGTAAGATCATCAATTGTGCAGAAGAGTCCAAACGCAGCGCGAGCCCGAACAAGACATCATTGCTATTGGTAAAACTATTTGCAGGTACAAAACAGCTAAGATTAGATGTTGCAGCCGTCGCACAACCTGCGGCTTCATAACGGCTACCCGGTAGCTGCCCCAAGGCTATTTCTGCGCCCATCGCAATGACTAACCGCGGCAAGTCCAGTTTGATTCCTGCCTGCTCCATGGCCAATACACCTTGAGTATCCATGAAGAAATCGATATTTCGTAACCCCGTATAATAATTCACTTCTTCAGCGGTATTAAAACTATTCGGTGCGCCATCAATCAGGATAATGGAGGTTGTTTTGGAACCTGCGGCATCTCGACCTTGTGTCGACATGGTTAAGCCAAAACCGATTGCTTCCGCATTATTTGCGCCATAGGTGGTGCCATAAATACCTAGATTTGCATTCAAGTTATATATGGGAATCCCCAAACCCCATGTCGCACTTTGGGCCGTAATTTGATGGCTTGCATCATTACTATTGTTGGCAATAAATTTTGCATTTCGAGCAATGGCTTGGAAATCCATACCACGTACCGCAATGGCCACGGCATTCTGCGCATTATTACTTAAGTTATAACGATCAAGGCCAGCTTGCTTACCCAATAATTTAGCAATGTTCTGCCCAATTTCAAATTCCAATGATTTGGTTTGCACGGCATTGATATAAATGTCGCCAAAATTAATATAAGCCAAACTATTGTTGTCGACTAAACTGGAGCCATTTTGAGTCCGAATTTGCAACGGAGTTAAATTACCAAATTCTATCGCATAAGAATTTTTACCCGTATGCCCAAGCTCGAATTTGGTTCCTTCAGCTGTCACAACTCCCAATGCATTTTTTTCATCACGGGTAAAACTGGTTTTTACATTGAGATGCAGCCCTGTAGAACCAGTCATTTGATTACTGGAAATAGATGAATCTTCCGCTCCACCTAAATTGGTTCGATCTGCATTCACTGAAATTTCTGCATCACGTAAACGCCCAGAAGCACCCAAACGAATAATGGAGTTGAGCTGATCCGTATTGTCATTGGCGGTATAGGATTTGGCATCACTGCCGACATTGGTTTTATATCTAAGATCAATATTAAAACCAGGTCGGGTTTTACCTGGATTATCCAAATCTTGGACTCGCTCTAGTACCACTTCATTGATACTATTGTCCGTAGCATTAGGAGAGCTAGTGGAAAGTACCATGCCTTTATCGGCATCTAAATACAAATAACCCGTTCCTTTAAAATTAAAGTTAAAGTCTTTTAAAATAAATTGGTTATATTCACTGCCATTTTTGAGCGTATGGAAAATATTGGCATTTTGCAGACCAAATTCCAAATAGGCTTTATCTTTAGAGTTGAATAGCCCACTTTTGGTTTCCAAAACAAAATTCATCGGTGCACGATTTTGGAGTGTCAAAGCCCCCAATGTATTCTGGCTGGAACAATCCGCTCCACGTGAAGCATCACCACATACCGCAACTTTTCCTATATGAATATTGGCTGGATTAATCACTGCTTCTAGACGGATGCCCGTCTGGTTGGCATTGGTACCTACATCCAGCTTAATGCTCCCTCCAATCTTATTGTTGTCAATTTTATTGACCTCAATATTATTTAAAGACAGGTTTAAATTTCCAGAAGTCCCATTGGCAAAATTAGTATTGTCTTTCCAATTTAGTTGATCAATCGTCACTCGGTCTGTTTCATAGGTCAGGCTAATGCCATCCTGTCCAGACACTTTTCGCAAACTTTGATCTGAAAGGGCTTCTAAAGCCAATGCCTGCTGTGCCCATACAATACTTGAAGCCAATACACTGAGTTTTATAATTTTATTTGTACTCATTCACCATTCCTTGTGTGATTGAATTAACAACGTGAGGTCGAAGAAGAATTACAGCTAAAAAACTTCATGGTTCCAGACATGGCTAAATTGCCGTGCATATTTAAACCTGTGAATCCTGTTTCTAATCCACGGTCAAATACCGACTCATGCATCAAACTATATGTGGTTTGCTTTAAATATCCTTTTTGTGCATCGCTGCTGCCCGAATCCTTTTCAATCGCAAGTGCTTCAAAACCAAAATTCCGAATCTGAATTGGATAACCATCTAAAAAAGTCAGTTTCATTGCAGTTTTATAGCCTGCACTGGTGGTCACTGTCGTACCATCGAGTTGAAATTTATCAATTGTGACCGTCCCTTGTATTTTCTTAAAGACCAGCCAATATAAATTGCCACTGGCATCTTTTCGATTACTGACATTAAAGGCTAATCGGCAAAATTCATTGCTCGCCCCGTTACAAGAATACTCATAAGGCACTTCGCTGACATTGGTCGGTAATTTGTGGTTGAGTGAAAATGACCAACTCAAGTCAGCACCACCTTGTCCGCGTACATCCGACAATTGTGTGCTATCCAACTCGGCCAAACCCGCCCAACTGAATGAAGAACTCAAGCACAGGACGGCTAGAAAAAACGGCTTCATCAATTTCCCCTTACAGCCCAGTAGTCGTAATTTTTAAATGTTGAATCAAAACCCCATCAATAGCAGCAGAACCTAAATTGGTTTTGGTCCCTGTAGGTGTTACAAAACTCACCCCAACCGCATTGTTGCTGGTATCGGCTTTTAAAAATTTATTGTTATTGGTAAAGCCAACTGTACCGATGGAAATACTGCTGTGGGTTGCGGTATTGCCCTGATAAGTTTGCCCCATGCTAATTACATCGCCACAGTATTGAACGTTACAGGTCGAACCTTTATAAGCCGAAGTTGTACCACTAGCTAAGGCGGTGTAATCCGTGTAAATCTGTTGATAGACATTGGCTTTATTCGGGATGCGGGTCAGCTCAATCACAAAATTCTGACCATCCACCGCAGTATCCACAATAAGGGGTTGATAAACACTGCCCAATACCAGATTGATATTCGGACTATATAAATACACCCCATCATTGGCATTAAAGTTAGGAGCAGCGGTTTTAGAAATGGCAGGGGTCGTTAAATCATTGCTGATATCAGTGGTTAAGGATTCTGCCGTACTGATACGTAAAGCTTTGGATTTATCTTCCGTGGTAGCCGTTGATGGATTATCATTGGTATTCAAGCGAATCAGTGCAGCTAAACCCAGAGTATTATTATAAGAAGTCGGTAATGAAGAACTAGCAGCTCCTCCCAGAGTTTGAAACAGCTTCAGATTGGATCCGTTTAGCGAAAGTCCGTTTGCCACCAGTTGTAAGCGTAGACGCTGATCTAAACCATTTAAATTGGCTGGAGCGCCATTTTTAGCATCCACAGGTGCAGCAACCAAAGGATTACGCGCAAAAAAATCGCCCCATAGACCTAGTTTAATATTATTGTCAGTTGCCGTGTTGGCTGCACCATCTAATACATAAGGCGCTTCCAAGGATAAATAGCTAAAGTCTTGTGCAACCCCAGCAAAATCATATACCACACGATTGGCAGTCGTGCTGATAGATTTCACACTAAAAACCCAAGGATTGGTTTCCTGCCCCCAATTAAAGCCCAAGTTACTAAAGCGGGAATTAAGATTACTGTCTGATGCAGATAAGGCTAAACCATACAAAAATACATCTGCCTTTTTCGCACCTGCTGTTTTGGCGGTCTCTGAAAGTGGGCCCACAGGTATAAAACGGATAAAGCCCGTATCATAATTTCGGTTCGCTAAACGACTTTGATTCTGTGCAGCCGTCAGACCATCTTCCGCGGTTTGAAATACCATTTTGAAATTTTCAGGCAGGATGGCAATCCCTTCACCTGTCGAATTACTTAAAGCTTGATCTGAGAGTGCTTCTAAAGCAAAACTATATGTACAACAAAGACTCAGTATGCTGGTGAGCATTGTTTTACGCAAAATTGTCGTATGCCGATCCGTCATCGCGACCTTCCTTGTTATTTGATGCTCCGCATCATTATTTTGTTCATCCTAGACTTGGTTATGCTTTGTTTTACTGTCAAATGTGACCCTGAGGGAAACATTTCACCAAGACATTTTTAATCCTCATTATGCTGAATAATTACACGATTGCAAAAAAAAACTCGGAAAATGTCTGCATTTTCCGATGAATGAAGCATTGATAAATATCGTGCTGAAAGCTTATTTCAGGAAATAAAAAAACCTATTTGTCTGAACAAATAGGTTTTTGGGCTGCTTCAAAATCGAAGGAAAAATTAAGCCTTCGGTAAAGTTACACCTGTTTGACCTTGGTACTTACCGCCACGGTCTTTATAAGAAGTTTCACACACTTCATCACTTTCAAAGAACAGCATTTGTGCGACGCCTTCACCCGCATAAATACGAGCAGGCAAATTTGTGGTATTGGAAAACTCAAGTGTCACGTGACCTTCCCACTCAGGTTCCAATGGCGTCACGTTCACAATAATACCGCAGCGTGCATAGGTCGATTTACCTAAACATACTGTGAGGACATTACGCGGAATACGGAAATATTCGACTGTACGTGCTAAAGCAAAAGAGTTTGGCGGAATAATACAAACATCCGACTCGATATCAATAAAGCTTTTTTCATCGAAATGTTTTGGATCGACAATTGCAGAGTGAACATTGGTGAACACTTTAAATTCACGTGCACAGCGAACGTCATAACCATAACTCGATACGCCATAAGAAATGAGCTTTTCGCCATTCTCATCAAAACGCACCTGATTTTCAGCATACGGTTCAATCATGCCGTGTTTTTCGCTCATTTCGCGAATCCAACGATCAGACTTAATAGCCATTCTTCTATTTCCAAAACTTGAATCAATTCTTGCGCTGTACTTTAACTTAATTCAGCCTTAATGGAAATACGAACGCCCCTGAACACATCATCTTTGCAGATGTGGCTAGGACAAACGCGGCGATGTGATTACAGACTCAAAAGTGCAGAATAACTAAGCGGAATAGAAAAACTCACCAAAACAATCGAGGCGGTTTTTTGCAGATTGGACTTGGTCAACCAGCGTACTCGATTGGTTGCCAAAATAGAGCCGATGAAAGTCCAGAAAAAGGCAATCGGAACAAGTAGGATGAGAAAAACCAGCATATGGGCCACATAGGCATCTGCTCTAACCCAAACAATGGCTGGGAAAATTGCCGATGCAAAAAGCAAAGCTTTAGGATTTAACAATGTTGCAAGGAACAGTTCACGCGCACGGATGCTCGGCTGGGTAAAGCTCTCGTCAACATCCGCAGTTTTCCAGAGCTTAATTGCCAGAAATAGAATATAAGCAGCACTAAACAGTTTGAGCAAGGTTGGAATTAAGGGGTAATGCCGAGAAACCGTGCCAATAATGACACCCCAAACGGTAATCGAGATGAGATAGCCAAAGGCTTCGGCAGGAATAAGACGAAAAGATTTGCGAATGCCAACTTGAATGCCAGATGATGCAAGCAGCGTATTGGTTGGACCTGGGGTTAATAATAGCGAAACCACCAATCCTATAAAGAACAATGAAACCATACGCTCACCTCACATTTGAGTGAATGCAGCCTAGTTCAATTGATTCAATATAGCAAAAAAATAATTGTAAAGGAAAACCGCTATCTGACTCGCATTGATACACTAAACATTTATAAATCAAATTATTACAGTAAAAATGCAATACAAAACCTTAAAGTCATTCTGTAAGAATATATTTCACTTTTAACTTGAAATTTGTGTTTTAAATCTCATTAAATATAAGGTAGATGCATGAATAAACGATTTTTTTAAGTTTATTTTCAGTTTTAGGCGTGAAACTTCTGCATATTTCCTTACAGCTGTTAAGGGAATTGAACTATCGTTTCACCCCCAAATCATGCACAATACCCTGTCCTGAAAAGCTGATTTCGCATGGCAAAGAAATTTTTCCAATCTTGGCTTCCCTCTCCCGAAAAAGTCAAGCAACTCAAATTTATGCGGATTTTTGGTCAACGCACCTTAAATCCCGTGCTTTGGTACGTCAATCGAAAATCTATTTCTCATGCGGTCTTTATTGGAACGTTCTGGGGCATTTTGCCTGTGCCTTTTCACAGTGTCTTTATTGTTCTGACCGTTTTACTGATTGAAGTCAATTTACCGCTCAGTCTGACGCTGGCATGGTTGTCTAATCCGCTTACCGTTGTACCTATTTTATATCTGGGTTTTTGGCTAGGCAGTAAAATCTTCCAAGTCAATATGATTGATAAAGATATGATTTTAGGTGTATTGCATCAAATTTTGAATTGGATTAAAAATTTTGGACATGGACATATAGACCTGCATCTGGCCAAAATTTTAGTGACTGGACTGGTGCTTGAAGCATTGCTGGCTGCGCTGCTGCTCTATATCAGTACGCGGATTATTTGGCGCTGGACTGTTCTGCGTAAATGGCACAAACGTGAAGTAAAATACCTACATAAAACCGTTGAATAAGTTAGGTTCGCCTAACTAATCCCTCTTTTATTCTCTTGTGATTCATTTCATTGGATACTGATTCAAGCCTTGTTGCGTTCTGCTGCAATTTTAACCCTCCAAAAATTGTATACAATTCATACAAAAACATTTGCTTATCCTCTGTGCATACAGTATGTATATAGGGTGTAAATACACTTACCGCTTAGAAATAACTAGAAGTCTTACAATAATAGTGCACGGAGTGTCACATGAAAAAATGGATGAAAGTTGCAGGATTAACTGTGGCTGTAGCAGCCTTGGGTGCTTGTTCCAACGACAACGGTAAACCGCAAAGTAATGATCAAGCTGCATCACAACAAGCAGCAACTGATGCCCTACAAACCAAATTTGTCAGTATTGCCACTGGCGGTGCATCTGGTCCTTATAATGTCATTGGTACCAGCTTGGCAGAAATTTATCATAAAACCTACGGCGTAAATTCCAAAACCCAAACCACAGGCGCTTCGGTTGAGAACCTAAATCTGTTAAAACAAAATAAAGTCGAAATGGCATTTGTCATGAGTGACAGTTTGACCGAAGCCATTCAGGGCACAGGCAGCTTCAAAGAAAAAATCTCGAATGTACAACAGATTGCCGCACTGTATCCAAACTATGTACAAATTGTTGCCTCGAAGAAATCTGGCATTCAAAAACTTGAAGACCTGAAAGGTAAACGTATTGCCGTTGGTGCACAAAACTCAGGAGTGGAAGTGAATGCCCGCACCTTACTCAATGGTTTTGGCATTACCTATAACGACGTGAAAGTGGATTATTTGGGCTATGCCGAAGCCGCAGATGCCTTAAAAGGCGGAAAAATTGATGCGGCCTTCTTAACCAGTGGTATTCCGAATTCTTCCCTAATGGAATTACAGCAGGGCTTTGATTTGCAACTGGTCAGCATTGATCCGAACAAAGTAAAAGAAATTGCCAAAAATCAAAGCTATTTCTTATCTAAAGTGATTCCGAAAGGTACGTATGGCAATGCCGAAGACATTCCAACCGCAGCCATTATGAATGCCTTGGTGGTCCGTTCTGATTTATCGGAAGATGATGTCTATAAACTGACTAAAACTTTCTTTGACAGCTTACCGACTTTAGCCAATTCACATCAGGCTGCCACTGAAATTAGTTTAGAAACGGCGCAACAAGGTCTAGTCGCACCATTACATCCTGGGGCAAAAAAATACTACGATGAAGTTGCAGCTGCGAAAAAATAATCGAGCCATCACAAGTGTCATGATTTTGGCACTTGTGACTCTTGCGGGATTAGGGCTAACGTACATTTTTCCAGTCAATACAACCGTTGTTTCCCTGCCCGCTTCCGCTCGAGAATGTGTCATTCCAACCGATTCTTTCCAGCTGAAATGGCGACATTCCGTAGAAAAAACACCTTGGTCTGAACATTACCAACGTGCGTCACAGGGTTTTATGCTGACGGATACCGAACTGGTGTCCTTTGGTGCAGGTACACCCTCAACAGCCCCAGTATTATCCCAAGAAAATGGGCATGTTCGCTTGCAAGTGAATACATTCTTGAAAGAAATTAACTGGATGGTTTCACGTAATATGCAGGGTCAAATGATCTTTGATCGACACCAATGGACGGTGTCGGAACAGCTACCAGACTATAGTTTGGTAAAAATTACTGTTCAACGTATCCCAATCTGGAAAGTTTGGACCTTAGGAGTATGTCAATGAAAGATGCCGAAGAAAAAATAACACTTGAACAATTAGACCCAGAAAAACAACAAGCACTTCTAGAGCAATTTGACCGCGAGTCCGTCACCCGAACCCCGATAAATAAATCAATCCGCTGGTTTATTGCTGCACTCGCGATTTGCTATTCCTTATTTCATATTTTTATTACCTTCAATCCCCTGCCCGAACTGATTCAACGCTCTGCCCATGTCGCGATTGGTTTGGCTTTAATTTTTCTGCTCTATCCTGCTCGGCAGCAAGGCAGCCGTCAGCATGTAGCATGGATGGATTGGATTTTAATGCTCGCGTCCTTAGCCTCCTTTGTGTATTTATGGAAAGAATATCAAGAGATTATGACTACACGCGGGGGAATTCCCAATCAGCTAGATATTGTCTTTGCCATTATGACGGTCATTTTGGTGATTGAAGCGACACGACGCGTGATGGGCTGGATGCTGCCGATTTTAGGGCTGATTTTCTTGGCTTACCCATTTGTGAGTCATCTGGACTGGATGCCAGACCGTTTGCTCACTCGTCCTTACAGCATCAGTGATATTTTTGGGCAAATGTATCTAAAAACCGAAGGCTTATATTCTTCCGCGATTGGTGCCTCTGTCACCTTTATCTTCTTGTTTATTTTGTTTGGGGCATTTTTGGCAAAATCGGGGATGGGGAAACTGTTTAATGATTTGGCCATGGCACTGGCTGGGCACAAACAAGGCGGTCCTGCCAAAGTCGCGGTCATTTCCAGTGGTTTTATGGGCAGCATAAATGGCACCGCTGTTGCCAATGTGGTGGGAACAGGTTCATTCACCATTCCCCTCATGAAAAAAATTGGATATCACAAAAACTTTGCGGGTGCGGTTGAAGCCAGTGCATCTGTAGGTGGGCAAATTTTACCGCCAGTGATGGGGGCCAGCGCGTTTATCATGGCTGAAACAACGGGTGTCAGCTATGGCACGATTGCTTTAGCTGGTGCTTTACCAGCGCTGTTGTATTACTTGGGCGTTATGGCTCAAGTGCATTTTCGGGCGGGTAAAGATCATCTACGCGGTGTACCGAAAGCAGATTTGCCTAGAGTCAAAGATGTCTTAAAAGAACGTGGACATCTGCTGATTCCCATTATTGCCTTGGTCATTTTTTTATTTCAGTCCATCCCCGTCAGTTATGCAGCGGTCTATACCATTTTCCTAACCATCATTGTTGCAGCATGCCGAAAAACAACGCGCATGAGCTTTCAGGATATATTGGATGCGCTGGTTGATGGTGCCAAACAATCCCTCGCTGTCATGGCAGCCTGTGCGCTAGTGGGCATTATTATTGGTGTGGTGAGCTTAACCAGTTTTGGTACGGTCATGACCTCCTCCATTATGAGCATTGGTGCAGGTAGCCTATTCCTGACTTTATTTTTCACCATGATTGCTTCGATGATTTTGGGCATGGGTTTACCTTCCATTCCTGCCTATATCATTACTGCGACTATGGCGGCACCTGCTTTAGCCAATTTTGATATTCCTACCTTAGTGGCACATATGTTTGTGTTCTACTTTGGTTTGTTTGCCAATATTACCCCTCCCGTGGCTTTAGCTGCATTTGCAGGTGCAGGTATTGCAGGTGGTGATCCCATGCGGACGGGCTTTCAAGCCCTCAAACTGTCACTGGCAGGATTTATCGTGCCATTCTTATTTGTCTATAACCCAGCCATGTTAATGATTGATACCACGAGTGTCGCAGTGAATGCCCGCGAATTTGCCTTACCCGCATGGAGTACCGTTATCAGTATTTCGCTGACTTCCATTATCGGGATTTTGGCTTTAGGGGCTGCGGTGGAAGGTTATTTTAAAACTGAACTGAATTGGTTCTGGCGGCTGTTTATGGGTGCAGGCGCTTTACTCATGATTGTGCCTGAAACCATGACCGATATTATTGGCACTGCGATGGTGATTGTTGCAGTGGTCATGAATGTCATGCAGGCGCGCAAAAAAGGCACGCCACAACAGCGGCTTTCTTAGTTGTTAATGACCTTCAACCACTTCTGCACACATAAAAAAACGCTCGATTTCGAGCGTTTTTTATTTTACTTCAAAAGCTAAATCGCATTAAAAAATACGATTCTTGTCTCTATCTGCTTTTGTTAGCTTCTCTGCAATTTTTTCTGCAATGGCTAAATAGCTTTCCGCAGCAGCATCTCCTGCAATGACCGAAGGCTGACCTGCATCTGCATTTTCACGAATTTTTGCATCTAAAGGTAAACGTCCTAAAAGCGGAATGTGATATTGCTCAGACAATTTATCACCACCACCTGTACCAAAAATTTGTTCTTCGAATCCGCAATTTGAACAGATATGGGTCGACATGTTTTCAATGACGCCCATCACTGGAATCTGCACACGGTTAAACAGCTCAATTCCTTTGGTTGCATCCATGAGTGCCACGTTTTGTGGTGTGGTAACAATCACCGCACCCGTCACAGGAATACGCTGCGCAAGGGTTAATTGAATATCCCCTGTACCTGGTGGCATATCAATCACCAGCACATCCAAATCTGGCCATAAGGTTTGATTGAACAATTGCATCAGTGCACCCGTGGCTTTAGGACCACGCCATGCCACTGGGGTATTGTGATCACCCGTCAAATGCCCAATCGAAAGTACCGCAAGACCATAAGCATCGAGTGGGACAAAGTTTTCCGCCTCGATCATTGGGGTTTTACCTGCATTGCCCAACATGGTTGGAATACTTGGACCATAAATGTCGGCATCTAGTACACCCACTTTTAATCCCAATTGCTGTAATGCCAACGCCAGATTAACCGTCGTGGTCGATTTACCGACACCACCTTTACCCGAAGACACCAAAATCACATTTTGAATACGTGGGTGTTTAGGCACATCGCGTTGTTGCGGCGCAGCCTTGGCAATTGGTGGATTATTCGGATCGGTTTCTGTTTCAGTCTGAGCTGGGGCAGCAGCATCCATTACAGGGGGTAAATTGCTTTTTTCATTTTTGGCAGGTGTAGAACAGCTCTCACCTTGGGCATGGTCATGTCCACAGCCACCTGCCTTGTGTCCAGTCTTTTGCTGAATCACATGCATATTGAGTTCCTGAATGCCACATTTTTCGAGGGCATCTGTCAAATCATCATGAATTTGCTGCAAATGATCGGCTTCTTCAGGATAGGTATTAATGGTGATTTGTAAGACCCGACCTTGCACATTAATTTGCGAGATACGGTCTTTTAAGGCGTGATTTGAATTCGGCAAAATGTACTGCTGCAAAACCTGCTGGATTTCTTCTTCTTTCACCTCCTGCGCAGGCGAAAAAACAGATTTAAGTGAAGAAAGCCACGACATACATTTACTCCAAGTCTGGATATACAGCTGAATGGCATAGTTTAACGGTTATTTTCAATCAGGTTAAGCGTTGTACTACGTTGCTTTTTAAATCAAGCCCTAAAAACCAAGTAATTTTGTCAGATTTTAAGCAAAAATCTCTTTTAGATACACAAGCCGCTTTTTGATTTCATCAACCCATGCGCTGAGATTGGTCTGAAATAACAAATCTCCTGATGATAGCCACCCAATTTCCGCCTAGATTGGATAGATCACAGCATCAATCACCACTTTTAAAAATTATAAAGTGCTGCTGAATCACACGGGGCATCGCCTATGAAATTACCACTTCTGCTTTTTCTGGGTCTAACATTTTCCCCTGTGCTGAAAGCTGAAACTTTTCAAGCTTCAAGTGTCAAAACGGCTTCAGGCAGCACCATTCAAGTTGGGGACAGCTTTCATGAGCTGGTGACGCGCATGGGGCAATCACCCAGCTCGATGAGTCTCTATACCTTTACCGAAAATCAGAAACAATACCGAGCCATGCGTTATGTCTATGAAATAGAGGGGAAGCAGTATTTTTTGACGATCGTGGATAACCTGATTCGTCAGATTGAATGGATCAGTCTTGATCCCTGAACTCACTCAACATCCATGCCGAGTGAGCAATGATGACCACAATAAAAATTAAGATTGATCGTGATCATCTTTCTTGAATTTGTTCAGGGTATCGGTTGCCGCTTTTTTAAATTCATCAAACTTTTCAGTCGCTTGAACTTTCAATTCGTCAAATTTAACCGAAGCTTCCTGTTTAAGCTCTGCCGATTTCACCTTGGCTTCATCCAATAGATGGCTGGCTTCAGCTTTTAAATGTTCATAGGTTTCCTGTGCCTGATGCTGTACTTCAGCCCATTTGGCTTTGGCATCTTCAATAGTGCTATCAAACCCTGCATCTTCTTCCACAGCCTGCTGCTCGTCCAGTTTCTGCTTCACATCATCCAGTTTTTGTTCTGCATCTTGTTTCACTTCGGCAGCAGCACTTTTTAAATCCTCAATTGCCTTTTCACCTTCGGCTTGTGCATCTTGTGCGGCTTGTTTGAGGTCATCGCCAAGTTCCGCAGCCTTATCTTTTAATTCATCAATTTTATTTTCAACGGTCATTTTTACACCTTTTTCTGTTATGGCATCTCCCTATAGTTATACCGTGATCTGAATTGAATAAAATACAAAACAGCATATTGAAACAAAGACGCTACAGAATGTTGCGCAGGTGAATTGATCTTCAATCCTTGGCTTTATCTCTGTAAGTCATCAGGCTTACTGCATCCTCACTACCCTGTCATCTGGAGCATCTGCACCCCAATACCTCACCCGCGGTTCTCTATTTTTAAGCTTTAGACGTAGAGATAAAAAAGCCTGAGGTTTTCTTGTTGGCTATTATTTTTATCTGCCCTTGCGCTAAAGTCTGATGGATTTGCAAAGAATTCACGCAATCCCTTATGCAACTTTGCAGCAACTAAGGTAAAATCAATGCCCTTGCATTAACTACGAATGAGAGAGTTATATCCGTGCGCAATATTTTAGTCACTAACGCCCTTCCATACGCCAATGGTCCGATCCATATGGGTCACCTACTCGGTTATATCCAAGCAGATATCTGGGTTCGCGCCATGCGTGCAATGGGACATGATGTGACTTATGTCTGTGCGGATGATGCTCACGGTACGGCAATCATGTTGCGTGCTGAAGCCAATGGCATTAGCCCAGAACAACAAATTGCCAATGTGCAAAAAGAACACATTCGTGATTTTGACGGTTTTGGTGTGCACTTTGACCACTATGATTCAACCCATAGCGACACCAACCGTGCCCGTGCTTCTGAAATTTATGTGAAAAACCGTGAAGCCGGCAACATTGCAGTTCGCCCAGTTTCTCAGTTGTTTGATCCTGAAAAAGGCATGTTCTTGTCTGACCGTTTCATTAAAGGCACTTGCCCGAAATGTAAGGCAGAAGATCAGTATGGCGACTCATGTGAAGTGTGCGGTACGACTTACAATGCCACTGAACTGTTAAATCCAAAATCGACTTTAAGCGGTGCGACACCAGTCGAGAAATCTTCAGATCATTACTTCTTTAAATTGCCAAACTTCGGTGAATATTTACAGAAATGGACGCGTGATGAAGGTCGTTTGCCAGTTTCAATTGCCAACAAGTTAGATGAATGGTTTGAAGCAGGTTTGGCAGATTGGGATATTTCCCGTGATGCGCCTTATTTCGGTTTTGAAATTCCAGATGCACCAAACAAATATTTCTACGTTTGGGTTGATGCCCCGATTGGTTATATGTCGAGTTTTGAAAACTACATTAAAACCAAACGTCCTGAACTCAGCTTCGATGATTTCTGGAAAAAAGATTCTAAAAATGAAGTCTATCACTTCATTGGTAAGGACATTGTTTACTTCCACGCGTTGTTCTGGCCTGCAATGCTTGAAGGTGCAAACTACCGTACCCCATCTGGTTTATTCGTGAATGGTTTCTTGACTGTAAATGGTCAGAAGATGTCGAAATCTCGCGGCACCTTCATTAAAGCTGAAACTTATTTACAGCACTTAAACCCTGAATATTTACGTTACTACTTCGCGTCTAAACTTTCAGACAAAGTCGAAGATTCAGACTTGAACTTGGATGACTTTGTACAAAAAGTGAATTCGGACTTGGTCGGTAAAGTAGTGAACATTGCCAGCCGTTGTGCAAAATTCATTAACACCAAGTTTGATAACAAGTTATCTGCAACGTGTGCAGAGCCTGAATTGGTACAAAGCTTTATTGATGCAGGCGATTCAATTGCCAAAGCCTATGAAGCACGCGAGTTCTCGACTGCGATTCGTGAAATCATGGCGCTTGCCGATAAAGCCAACCAGTACATTGATGAGAAAAAGCCTTGGGCTTTAGCGAAAATTGAAGGTGAAGAACAGCAAGTACATAATGTATGTTCTGTGGGGATTAACCTGTTTCGTCAATTGGCGGTGTATTTAGCGCCAGTCCTTCCGACTTTGGCGGCTCAAGTACAAGACTTCTTGAAGTTAGATCGCTTTGACTTTGCTTCAGCAAAAACTGCATTAGTGAATCATGAAATTGCATTGTTCCAACCATTAATGCAACGTGTAGACCCGAAAGCAGTGGCTGCAATGGTGGATGCATCTAAAGACTCATTAGCTGCGCCTGCTGCTGAACCAGTTAAAGCTGAAAAGAAAAAAGAAAAGAAAGCTGAGAAAAAGCCTGAGCCTAAAGTCGGTGAGGCGGAAATTATTGGCATTGAAGACTTTATGAAAGTTGACCTACGTGTTGCTGAAGTTTTAGAAGCGGCAACGGTTGAAGGTTCGGATAAACTTCTTCAATTGACTTTAAATGTTGGCGAAGCTGAACCGCGTAACGTGTTTAGTGGCATTCGTGAGTTCTACCAACCAGAAGATTTAAAAGGCAAATTGGTGGTGGTGGTGGCGAACCTTGCACCACGTAAGATGCGTTTTGGTATTTCAAACGGCATGGTACTTGCAGCGGGTAATGGCGAAGGTGTTTGGGTGATTTCACCTGAATCTGGTGCTAAAGCTGGTGATAAAGTGTCTTAAGATTTAATTCTTAAATATAAAGCCTCTACTTTTGTAGGGGCTTTTTTTATTGTTTCTGCACTTGTAAAAAAGCTTCACCAACTTCTTTTACATAATTATCAATAACTTTCATAAATAAAAGTGAATCGGTATAATCCAGCTTACTTTCATCATCGTCTATATAAGCAGTTAAAAAGATTGAAGTAATTTGAGCTAAACTAATAGCTGTAAAATGTGCGGGCTCAGTAAAGCCTGAATTAGATTGGCCTACGAGTAACATATCTTCTTTTGCTTCCTGCATTGCATATAGGGAAGCCATTTCATAATAGTCAGCATGAATATTACGACTCGCTAATTTATAATTATGTGACCATTTATCTAAGCCCACATACTCACGAAGCTTTTCTATCTTTGCAACACCTGTATATTTTCGAGCCCAATGCCAACTTTTATCATCACCAATTAGGTCTTTTCTCATTTCAAAGTAGAAACTTAATTCCTCATTTGTAAATGTTTCATGTCCCATTGCTTCTGCTGCTCTATGATGTTCTTCAATACCTTCAACTCTTTTCACTAATCCATATTTGATAAAATCAATAGCAGCTTCTCGACCATGCATTTTAATAATTAAGCATGTAATAACCATCTCATACAACGTACGCCAACGTGCTAATGCTGCATCAGGATATCCACCTTCTAGTAAATAAATGATTTCACCACTTATACGACATGCATGAGCATGCTGTCGCATAAATACACCAATTAATTCATCATTGTTGTATTTTGGGATTTGTAAAAATTGTTTTTGGAAATTCATCCCTGCTTCTAGGCAAATTTCTCTTAAAGCATGAATTTTAATGAAACCTAGAGACCATTTCTCTCTATTTCTTTTTATAAAATCAGTATTACTAGACATTATGTTTTTGAAATTTTCCTTATCGTTAAGTGCAAAATTTCCAATTAAATCTAATGCAATCTTATCAAGCAACTTATCTAAATCAGTCTCTTCATTACCCTCCATAATTTCTTTCTCAACAATTTTTAAAAGTTTTTCAAACATTTTTATCCTAATATTAAAATTCAAATTATTAATATTTATACTCTATAATTTTAAAAAATATCTTTAAACCTTATCTCAAATATTAAAAATTATTATTAACAGTCATAACTCTTAGCAAGATACACGACCTGCGACATGGATGTCGCCCGTTCGTTAAGGGCACATGGACGTGCCTTTTAACGAACAAAGGATTTTTGTTACTTTTGATCCTTCAAAAGTTAGTTAAATCACATGTAAGAATTAATGACTAAAAATTCCCCTCATCCTCTTGCGGAACAATGTTCCTCATCCCATAGGGAGAAGGAACTTCTTAGAATTTTAAAGTCGCATTATCATAAATTTTCTAATTAAATTACTTCGCTGGCTCTCCCCACTGGTTCGACTCAGGCTTGGTTTCCATTACAGACCAAATCAACAATGGAATAAGACCAATAATGGTCAGTGCCAACAGCATCCACCAACCTGAACGGTTCACATCATGCAAACGACGCGCACCAACAGCAAGTGATGGCAATAAAAAGAACAGTGAAAGTAAGCCCGAAATCGCATCTATTCCAGCGTCACTCACGCCTATAATTGCCAAACTTATTCCCAAAATGAGTCCAATTAAAATTTGGAACAAATAGAAATACCAATATTCTTTACGGCGCGCTCGCCCTGAAAAATTGACGTAATTTTTTAAACATTTCATTGACCAGTCGAAGAAGCCAAAATTTCCTTCGGCTTGTAACTGTTCGGAATGTGCATTATTTACTGCTGAAAAAGCGGGTTGGCGAGCAAATGCCATCACATAAATACTAACGGCCTGATTTAAATCATTGACTGAAAAATCGACATATTGCCCACGTGCGGGTGAGGTTTGGTCTTTCCACTCTGAACCAAAGAAGCTATAGCGCTTTCCATCGTCCCCTTGAATTACACCTTCATTAATCTGGATGTTAAAATCTGCTAATGTACCTTTCATTATAAAGTTCCAATTGATATTCAATATTTTATTGTTGGAAATGCCATCATACTGGAACAGTGTATTTTTCTAAAATATATTCCTGTAACCAATTCTTAAATCACTACATAAAAAAATAGCCCTCATGCGAGGACTATTTAGAAAGATTTTTAAGTGAAATCACTTGGGCTTATTTCACCACTTGCACGACTGGCATTGGATATTTGCCGTCTTGAATTGCTTTATCTGGACCGTACATACGTAAAATGATGTAGCAGTCTTTGTTTGGAATTGGCAAGTAGTTAGGATTGTTGGCATTGGCTTTTTCATCTGAACTGAGTTCAATGGTGTACATACCGTCTGCACCTGGTTTAAGGGTACGGTCACCACGGCTATGACGGTTCATTTCATTGTGTGCCATGAGTCGGTCATCCGAACCATAAACGGTAAATGACCAGAACTGGCTTACATTAGGTGCTTTGAAATGAATTTTGTATTTCTTCCCATTGGAACCGTTAATTTTTTTACCGTCTGAACCCACTTCAGTTTTTAAGTAAACGGTTTCATCTGGTGGTAAGCCCCATTGACCTAAATATGTACCTTCTGCAAATAGATCACGTTGTGCATCACCCAGTTGCGCACGTGTACCCAGTAATTTACCTGCATTGGTCATTTTCGGAGCGAGGTCAATAATATGTTGCATACCGAGCTTTTCACCCACTTTTGCAGCAGCGAGTTGCTCTTGAGTCAACTTATAATTACATGGTGCAATCCCCATAGCCTTGCATTGGCTGACCCATTTCTTATCAGCTTCTGCCATGGTGCCTTCACACAACATGAAGTTTACGCGCTCTAACCAAGAGGTTTTTGCAGGGTCTGGATAAGTTCTAACTTTTTGCTCTGGTCCCGCGACACCTAAATATTCAGATAAGGTTCGGATGTTCCATTGGTCCATATAGTTGAGGGCTTTTTTCTCATCTTCTTTGCCCGTCGCCATAATACGACCCATCATTTTCTGCAAATCAGAATCGACATAAATCACTTCATCTACACTGTCTGGAACTGTGCCTTTCCAGTTTTTAAGCGCAAACATGAAACGACCACCTTTGGTGCCACGTGTACGTGCACCAATCATCGCTGTGGTGTAATGCCCCATATCCATGGTGTGCAGAATCCAGTAACGACCTTTGTCAAAATCTGGAATGCTCACAATCACAGGTTCAGCGCCCACGTCTAACCAGCCCATTAAATGTAGGGTATCATTATTGATGGTGGGGTGTGCAGTATAGGTATCGTCTGCGATATGGCGAATGTTTTGGAAACGGTTTAAGGGGGTTTTGGTTTCTACTGCCGTTTCATAGAAAAATTTATAGGCTTCATCTATTGAATAGCCGTACAGATAAGCATCTTCTGCTAATTTATCGGGAATTGCTGCATTGGACATTGTGCTTACTGCTCCAAGCATCATAAGGGAAAGAAGTGCTGTTTTTTTCATGTTATCGCCTTTGTGTTATAAATTTTATATTATTTTGATCACTTTTTAATCTCACTTTCACTAGGTTTTTCGCTTGATTTTCAAACAAAAATTAAAAAAATAATCACTCGTAAAAACAGCAAAAACAGCAAAAACAGCAAAAACAGCACTTTATATAAAATTATGCGCTAAGTTGTGATGCTTGGGTTGTTAAATCCTCTTCATTTTGAAATGGGTAATATTCGCGGGCTGGCTTTATCTGCTTGAAAGATCTATTTTTAAAATTCAACACTCTGGTCAGTCACGTATATTGAGTGAATACGAATAAAAAAGGCCTATTCATTCCGACAATGTCATTGAATGAATAAGCCTTGGGCAATGTTTAGCGCTAACAAAACGCTCAGGAAAATAATTTGAAACGCTTAAGAGCAATATTCTTCGCGTTGATGCTCTATTAAAGACAGTGCTGCATTCCATGCTTTCAGCATCACCATCTCAATGATTTCACCTTCAAATTGCTGTGTGGTGTGTTGACGTACAGCTTCCGAAGGAAGATGTAGCTCTGCGCCACCTGCCATGGCTTTAATTTGCGCTTGGCAAGCACGCTCTAGGAAATAAATTTCGTGGAACGCACGTTGAATGCTATCACCTGTCGATAACAAACCATGATTACGTAAAATCATGACGCGGTTTTGTCCCAAGTTTTTGACTAGACGCTCACGTTCTTCAGTCAACAATGCCACGCCTTCGTATTCGTGGTAGCTGACTTTGTTATAAAACTTCAAAGCATGTTGTGACAGTGGCAATAAACCGTGTTTTTGTGCAGAAACGGCAATACCATCTGCGGTATGAGTATGAATCACGCAGTGCACATCTTTACGTGCATCATGAATGGCTGAGTGAATCACGAAGCCCGCAGTATTGACCATTTTATCTTGATCATACTCCGCAACAATTTTGCCTTCATAATCAATTTTCACCAAATGCGAAGCCGTCATTTTTTCAAACGGAATACCATACTGATTAATCAGAAAATGCCCTTCTTCGCCCGGTACACGCAAGCTGATATGGGTATCAATTAAATCTGTCATGCGGAAATGCGCAATTAGGCGATATAGACCTGCTAGTTGGCAACGTGCTTCCCATTCGGTTGCAGACACAACCTCTTTTAGACTTTGCATGGCTTGTAAACTTGTCATCAGTGAATCCTTCATTTTTTCCATTATTGTTGAACCACCTCACGGCATCATTCCGTGAAGTTATCGTTTTTCCATAAACGTGATCATAGGGCTTAGGGGCTATCGTGATCAGTTTTTTAGTATTGCTCACGAGCAAATACTTCAAAACGAGAAGCATATCCATGCACTACATAGAGCAAAGAATTTAAAACTTTACTCAAGCCTTGTTGGTGAACTTAGCGCAGCATTTCAAAATGCTCAATGTCATTTTCATCCACCTCTAAGCTTAGGTATTGCAAGATTTGACAGTAAATAATGTAATTTCTGCAAAAGATTCCGACTAAATTGCAGTTCTAGTGCAGGTTCAGTTGGTGAAGCTTAATTTCCTAACGTTTCTTCGCCTCTAGCTCGATTGCCAAACTTTCCATTTTTAATTGATATGGAAACTGCTTAGTTTTCTTTATCGGGCATTAGAAATGTGCACGTTTGTTTCAAAAATAAAGGGGGGGTGAACCAAAGTGATTCAATACACGAATAAGCCTTTTACATTAAGCTTCAAATCGCAGCCCTAAGCCTGCGATGGTGTGAATATACTTTGGGGTCAATGCTGAATCGCCAATTTTCGTTCTTAGCTTTTTGACCAAAATGCGTAAATAATGCGTGTCTTCTTCGTGAGTACTGCCCCAAAGCTCCGTCATAATTTGCTTTTGTGGCACGATTTTGCCTTGGTGGCGTATTAATAAAGCCAACAATTGAAATTCTTTTTTGGTGAGTAGAATGTCTTGATTTTCCATTTTGACACTATGTCCAGCCACATCGACCCATAACTGACCATCATCAAATACCACATTCTGTGCAGCTTGTTGTGGTTTGTTGCGGAACATGACCCGAATACGGGCAGAAAGCTCCTGAATACTGAATGGCTTAGTGACGTAGTCATTTGCACCTGCATCTAACAGCATAATTTTCTGTTGTTCATCAGGACGAGCAGACAGCACAATCACGGGGGTCTCTGACCATTGTCTCAGTTCTTTCAGTACCTCTTGTCCGTCTAAGTCGGGTAAACCCAAATCTAAAATCACCACATCAGCTCCACGTGAAGCCAAAATTTCCAGCCCCTGCATGCCATTCTCGGCAATCAGCACTTGATAGCCCTGCGCTCGAAATGCAATGTCGAGAAACTTTCGAATCTGTGGTTCATCATCAATAATTAAAATTGAACCTTGAAGTGGACTGGAGTGTGGCATAAATCTTAGGGTTGCTCCTGTTGAATGGGTAATCGTATGCGAATTAAGGTGCCTTGACCATAGCTGCCCGCCAAGGCTTCAATGCTGCCCATATGTGCGCCAATAATGGCTTTCACAATAGTTAAGCCCAAGCCTGTGCCTGTTTTGCCACGATCGCCACGTTGCATGGTATAGAACATATCAAAAATCTGCTCACGCTCCACTTCAGGAATCCCCACGCCCTGATCGGCAATATCAATTTGTAGTACATCGTCAAATTGTTGAATGGCAACTGAGATAGGTACTTCTTCAGGAGAAAATTTGGCGGCATTTTCCAGTACATTAAAAAGCGCTTGTTCAATTAATGCAGGATGCACATATAAGTCAGGTAAATCGGATGGTAAGTCCATTTCGATATGGATATGCGGTTGATAGCGTTTTAAACGCTGAGTCGCCGAACCAATCAATTCTTCAACTGAAATCCAAGCTCTTGCCAGTGTTAAACCCTGATGTCCCAAACGGGTCATGTCTAACAAGTTCTGGATATAACGGTCTAGGCGCTCACCTTCTATGTGTATGGTGTCGAGTAGACTCAGCCGATCTTGTTCTGACATCTGCTCGCCATAATATTTTAAGCTGTCTGCCGAACCAATCATTGCAGCCAAGGGCGAACGTAAATCGTGTGAAACTGAAGACAACAAAGCCGAGCGTAATTTCTCGGTTTCGGCGACTACACGCGAGTTTTCCAGTTGTTGTGAAAGCTGAATCCGTGCGGCGGTTTGCGCAATGTCCTCAATCATGAGTTCAACCAAACGTTGTTGTTCATAGCTGATCATGGCGATGTTCTGATAAAAACGAATGGCGATGACTCCGCGCTCATCTCCCACCAGACAGGGATTCAGCCACCATTCCGATTGACTTAAGGTCTGGGTAAAACGCCCGCAAGATTTGCCATTTTTTAAAGTCCATTCTGCTGCGATTAGGTCTTTTTCATTCAGGCTGGACAGTCGTTCCGTTTCTACTGTGCCTATTTTCAGCCATATTTGCGCATTCAAGACATGTTCCAGATGCTGTTTGGCAATATTCAGTACTTGAGGAATATCGACACAACTCGACAGCTTACGCTCCAATTCTTGCAACTGGAGTGATAGTGAATTTGCAGCACGTAAATTTAACACCTGCACCCTTAAACGGTTGGCTAAACGCCCGACCAGCAGTGCAGTAATCATAAAGGTCATAATGGTAATGACCCCGCGCTCGGCACTGATGCTAAAGGTATAACGCGGCTCAATAAAGAAGTAGTTATATAAAAGAAAACAGCAAAACACACTAATACTGGTAATCAGCATGCGCGTACGCATTGCCACCAACAACACAGTCACAATAAAAATCAGCGCCAAATCGGTATAGCCAATAAAATGATCACTGATCATGGCAGCCACAAAACCCGCCAGCACAATCAACACACTTTCGCGGATTTCTTTGACATTATCCGACTCTGTTTGTCCAAATAAAGATGATGTCGCCGCCGAAGTTTGTCGGGTTGTTGCGACATTTTTTTCCTTTAACGGCTGTACAAAGGTAATTTCAAAAGGGTGCTGTTGTTCTAACAGTTGATCGGCAATATGGTCTGAAAATAGACGTTGCCACAGCGACTTTTGTGGACTTTTTCCCAATAAAATATTTGATGCCCCATGATCATAAGCCGCTTGTAAAATGGCAGTCGCAATATGATTGCTATATAACAAATGGGTTTCTGCACCCAGTTTGCGCGCCAAATGAAAGGCTTTGGTCACCGCCAGTGTCTGTAATGATTCCGCTTGGCTTTTTTGAATGGAAATCACACTCCAACTGGCATTGCGACGCTCGGCAATGCGATGGGCACGGCGCACCAAATCTTCCGAGTACTCCGAACCATCAATCGCTAACAGCACATGATTTTGTATCGGAACAATTTGCCCTTGTGCAATAAACTTTTCACGGTAGTCTAATTCGACCTGCCCCGCCACGGTTTGTATGGCTAAATCACGTAAAGCCGTTAGGTGTGCGGGTTTAAAAAATCTTTGTAAGGCTTGCGGTGCAACATCAGGCAGATAAATTTTGCCCTGATGCATGCGTTCCAGCAATTCAGGCACAGGTAAGTCGACCAAACGAATATCTTTCAGGCGCTTTAGTAACGCATCGGGCACTGTTTCACGTACCCGATTGCCTGTAATTTGATAGACCACATCATTCAAACTTTCCAAATGTTGGATATTCAAGGTGCTGTAGACATTAATGCCTGCATCGAGCAACTCATTCACATCTTGCCAGCGAAATTCGTGTCGACTGTTGGGAATGTTACGGTGCGCCAGTTCATCCACCAGCACAATGTCAGGCTTGAGCTGCAAGAGGTAATCCAGATCCATTTCTTCTAAGCTACAATCTTGATAGCTCACCTGCTTTTTCGGAATAACATTTAATCCATGAATTAAACGCTCTGTTTCAGACCGACCGTGAGTTTCCACCACGCCTACCACCACCTGATGCCCCTGTTGCATCAACTCATGGGCACGGCTCAGCATGGCATAAGTTTTTCCTACACCTGGTGCTGCCCCCAGAAAAATGGTTAAACGCCCCGATTGCTCACGCTGACTGTGAGCCAACCATGCATCTGCTTTGCTGTTACGGTCGATCTGCATAAGGTACGCGCTACTCTGTTATTGTTTTAGAAGATAACTGATCTAAAGCCAAATTCAGCTCCAGAACATTAACTCGGGCTTGCCCATACACTCCGAACTGTGGTGTTTGTATATGCTGTTGAACCAAAGCCTGAACTTCTTGTACAGCTAACTGACGCTGCTGGGCAATACGGTTGACCTGTAACAAGGCACTTTTAGGTGAAATATCAGGGTCAATACCGCTACCAGAAGCGGTTCTCATCTCTAAAGGGACATCTTGTATAGAAACCTGATTCTGTTGTGCAAACAACATGGTTCTATCATGAATCGATTGTTTTAAAGCTGGATTGGAAACCGCCAGATTACTGCCCGCCATCGCCTCGACATTATAATTCACCGCACTCGGGCGCGTATGGAAATACTGCGGACTAACAAATTGCTGCCCAACCAGTCGTGAGCCTATCATTTTACCATTTTGCTCAAGCATGCTCCCATTCGCCTGTACGGGGAACAGCCACTGCGCCAAAGAAACACTGACACTGCAATAGCCAATCCCTGCGATCAAAAATCCCACTAAGATTAAACCGATAGTCGGACGCAATACAGACTGTGGCTGATGAGATAAGGGAAGTTCGAGTAAGGTATTCATGTTCAGCTCCTAAATCCACAATGACACAACAAGATCAATCAACTTGATGACCACAAAAGGAAAGATCACACCACCCACGCCATACACCAGCATATTACGGCGTAGTAGTTGCAAGGCGCTAGCAGGTTTGAATTGCACCCCTTTTAATGCCAGTGGAATCAGCATTGGAATAATCAAGGCATTAAAAATTAACGCAGAGATAATGGCACTTTGCGGACTGCCCAGACGGAGCACGTTCAGTACCTCTAATTGTGGAATCACCACGGCAAACAATGCAGGTAAAATCACAAAGTATTTCGAGACATCATTGGCCAATGAAAAGGTGGTCAGTGCGCCACGGGTAATCAATTGTTGTTTACCAATTTCAACCACATCCAGCAGCTTGGTCGGATCAGAGTCCAAGTCCACCATATTGCCCGCCTCTTTTGCCGCTTGCGTGCCCGAGTTCATGGCCAAACCAATATCTGCCTGTGCCAATGCAGGTGCATCATTGGTACCATCCCCAACCATCGCCACCAATTTACCCGCAGCCTGTTCCTTGCGAATACAATCCAGTTTATCTTCGGGTTTGGCTTCTGCAATGTAATCATCTACCCCTGCTTCGGCAGCAATCGCAGCAGCGGTTAGCGGATTATCCCCTGTGACCATAATGGTTTTAATGCCCATTTCGCGTAACAAGGCAAAACGTTCTTTAATCCCCTGCTTGATCACATCGGATAGTTCAATTACCCCTAAAAGTAGCTGCTGATCCATGACCACCAAAGGCGTCTTACCTTGACGGGCAATGTTTTCCACAATCTGTTTTAACTCGGCCTGTACCGATGAGTTTTGATGTGGAAGCTGTAAAATCGCATCATAAGAACCCTTACGAATTTGACGCTGATCTGCCAAATCTACCCCTGAAATACGGGTCTGGGCACTAAAAGGAATGAATTCCATTTGAAGATCGGACGAAGCAGATTCCCCTTGTTGCTGAGTCAAATTCACAATTGACTTGCCCTCAGGTGTCGGGTCTGCCAAAGAAGATAGCAACGCAGCTTGGCGTAACTGTGGCATGGAAACACCCAGTACCGTATGAAAAGCTGTGGCTTGGCGATCACCATAGGTGATGGTGCCTGTTTTATCCAGCAATAGCACGTCAATATCACCTGCAACTTCGACCGCCTTCCCCGATTTTGCCAAGACGTTGGCTTTTAAGGCTCGGTTCATGCCTGCAATCCCAATTGCAGGTAACAAGCCGCCAATGGTCGTTGGAATCAGACACACCAACAGTGCCACCAGCAACACCAGACTGATTTTAATGCCTACCATCGCGCCAATAAATGGCAAGGTCGCCACCACCACCACAAAGGTGATGGTCATAATATTCAGTAAAATACTGAGGGCAATTTCATTCGGTGTTTTTTGACGGTTTGCGCCTTCAACCAAGGCAATCATGCGGTCTAAAAAGCTATGTCCTGCTTCACTACTAACGCGCAGAATAATGCGATCTGACAAGACTTTGGTTCCGCCTATGACCCCTGAACGATCCGTATGCGCTTCACGTAATACGGGTGCAGACTCACCTGTAACCGCAGATTCGTTAATGGTGGCAAAACCCTGAATAATTTCGCCATCCGCAGGAATAATTTCACCTGCATGAACCACAACCAAATCATCTTTTTTTAACAGATTGGCAGAGACCACTTCAGCTTCAGCATTTGGATTTGCCACGCGGTTCGCCATCAAGTTTTCACGTGCCTGACGTAAGGATGCGGCCTGTCCACGTCCTTTGGCTTCTGCCACGGCTTCGGCATAGTTGGCAAACAGTACCGTCATGAACAGAATCAGGCTGATGAGCAAGCCAAAAACCAAACTGGTGGTTCCCAACACCGTTGCAATAAAACTGAACAGTGTTCCTAACCATACGCATGCCATGACAGGATTTTTAAATGCATACTGTGGGAGCAATTTATAAAAAGTTTGCTGAACAATTTCTTTATTTAAAATATCAAGTTGTGTCGCATTGGAATGTTGCATTGTAGTTGCTCCACCTTAATTTTGAATCATCAAATAGTCCGTAATGGGTCCTAAAACCAATACAGGCATAAATTGCAAAATTGTCAGAATCAGCACAATACCGACCATGGTCAGTGCAAAAGTCACCGACTCGACTTGAAGTGAACCTTTACCTGCGAGTGCTTGAGGTTTAGTTGCCAAGCTCACTGCAATCAGGACTGGAATAATCAGTACGCTATAGCGCCCTGCCAACAAAGCGACACTGGCACTTAAATTCCACCACACCGTGTTATCGCCCAGCCCTTCAAAACCTGAGCCATTATTGGCATAGGCGGAGACATACTCGTAAAACACCTGACTAATGCCATGAAATGCAGGGTTGGAGTTTCCTGTCAGTGCAGGAAATGCAATCGCAATGGCGGTTAAACCTAAAATCACCACAGGCTGCAACAGAATGACCAAAGCCAAAAGCTTAATTTCAGTCACTTCAATTTTTCGACCAAACAGCTCTGGGGTACGCCCTGTCATTAATCCCGCGATAAACACAGCTAAAAACAGATAGATAAAGAACTGTAATAGCCCACAGCCAATGCCACCCCAAATGGCGTTAATCAGCATATTGCACAGTGCAACCAACCCTGTCAGTGGGGAAGCAGAATCATGCATCATATTGACCGAACCATTATTCACTTGCGTGGTCAAACTTGCCCACAATGCCGAGGCTTCTGCCCCAAAGCGCATTTCTTTACCTTCCATCAAAGCTGTATTGGCAGCTAAGGAAGATTGTTCGGTCCAAAAGCTGAGCGCGGTTGAGCTCAATGACATCAATAACATGCTGCCAAAGATCATCCACATTAATGCTGGACGCTGAATAAAACGCCCCAGCATAAATATGACTGACAATGGAATCAGTAAAATGGCCAGCATTTCTAAGACATTGGAAAATGGTGTTGGATTCTCTAGCGGTACACTGCTGTTCGGTCCGTACCAGCCCCCGCCATTACTGCCCAGCTGTTTAATCGCCACCATTGGCGCAACTGGGCCTAAGGGAATATGCTGGGTTTGAACTTCAGCTTGTTGATCGAGTACCTGTACCGTTGGACCTGATGACAGTGTAGAAGGCACACCTTGAAAGGTGAACAACAAAGAAAATAGCATCGCCAAAGGGATAAAAAAGCGCAACAAGGGACGGATGATGTCCATCCAAAAATTCCCCAAGTTAATCTTGTCCCATGTAGTTTTGCCTTGTACTGTCTGAGTCTTGGGTTGTAAAAACAACGCTCTTAACATCGCCACCAGCATGGCTAGCCCCAACAGCGGCGATAAATATTGCAGACCAACAATCACAGTCATTTGCGATAAATACGACAATTGAGCTTGTCCCGAATAATGTTGCTGGTTGGTATTGGTCAAAAATGAAATAGCGGTATGCAACGCCAGATCCCACTGCATATTTGGAATATGATCGGGATTAAATGGCAGCCATGCTTGGGTCATCAGCACAGCAATACTCGTGATTAACAGCAGAATATTGGTACAGACAAACGCTGTTAAATACTGTCGGCACGTCATGCCTTGCGCACGAATATGCAAGGCAGCATAAATAGGACGTTCAATCCAGTTGAATAGCACATCGCTTTTCATGGGTTTGGCTTGCATGATATTGGCCAAATAGCATCCAAGCGGATAAGCCAAAAGCAGCGCCAGAATAAATACGGAAATAAATTCCCACATAACAAATGCCATCGAAAATAGGTCAGCATTAGTATGGAAATCAGGTGCGTAAATTCTCTATATGCAAAACGGAGGTCTGCGTAAATTTTGCGTTAATTTTTATAAGTGAAAGTCAGCTAGAGGATAGGATTTATGGAAATGAACAGCATGATCTTTGCTTGGTAGAGGGTCAGCACATCAGAACGGTCTTACTCTTCTGATGCACTATATTTTTAACTGGCGTGACTCTTGATCACATGATCAGAATTAAAATGGGTATGGGTTAAACGCTCAGCCGTATTTTCGGTTAAAGGTTCAACTTCTTGCATTGTGCTCAGACTACGTGCGGTTAAATCCATATATTGCTGTGTGCCTTTGAATTTCCATGCAATTTCTTTTTCAGTGAGTGTACGAATCACGCGAGCAGGACTCCCGACCACCATCGAATTGGCTGGAATTTCGGCTTTGGCTTTAACGGTACTATTGGCACCGACAATGGTATTTTCACCAATCACAGCCTCATCCAAAATCACACTGTTCATGCCAATCAAGGCATTTTTACCAATACGGCAACCATGCAAAATTGCACCATGTCCAATATGCCCAAACTCTTCCACCACGGTGACATTATTCGGAAAACCATGAATGATGCAGGAATCTTGCACGTTGGCATTTTGATGAATATGAATACCGCCAAAGTCTGCACGTAAAGCTGCGAACGGACCAATATACGCCCCATCTTCAACAATGACATCGCCAATTAGCACCGCAGTCGGATGCACAAAAGCTTTGGGACTGACCACGGGAATGACACCATCAATGGCATAACACGGCATAGTTTATTCCTTAAACTGTGAGTCTATTTTATCTGCTTAGTAGCTCGGCTCTTCCTGCTTTAAGCCACCAAAACGCTTATAGAATTGCGGATGTGCAGGGGGCATTGAACCCTCTGAAGTACGCGCAATGTCCATAAAGAATTCATCGCCTGCTAACACCACGGTTTGATAGAGATTACTGCTCAAATTGCGTGAATTCAGCGACAGCCAGTTAGATGGCAATAATTCAAAAGGTAAATTCGGATCTTTGAGTAAAATTCGACGATATTGATGAATCAATAAAATACGAATCTGAAACGCTTGCATCGGATTGAGTTCTTCATCGCTGTCCACCAGATTGAAGAATTCTCTGAAATCAGTGATGAATTTTTCATAACGCTGATGCAGCTCTTGCACAGGCCAGTTCACTTCGACCATGCGTTTGACCGTTGGGTAAGATTCTTGCCAGATTTGCAAAGCTTCGGCTTTAAAGATCACCACTTGGTCAGTCATCTTTAAACCCAATAACAGGTTTTGCAGTTTGAGATGGTCACAGCCCGGATACGCCATGACATTGGTGGCAATATTGGCAAAACCGAGCCACTCCAGCTCTTTTTTCAAGGTGACTTTATTTTCCAGTTCCACCGAACTGAGCAACACCAGATCCCATTTTTGGTCCCACTCTTGTTGCGTGAAACTGTAAATTTTCTGGTCTGCCATAATAAAACGTTGGCGACTGCTTTCCGTGACACGGTAGTAACTGGTCCGTCCGATTTTCTCGGAAATCAGCCAACCATTCTGGACAAGGCGGAATACGGCTGTACGAACCGAACGCTCGTTAAAACCAAACACATCCATTAACTGAATTAAACTGGCAAGACTGATAATGCCACCACGGTGATAAATACAGTCACCAAAGATGGTCATAATCAGCGAGGTGCCACTCAGTGCTTCGTTGTTAATGAAATCATCAATAACTTGTTTTAATTTGAGATTCATTGCGTTCAACTATTACCTTGTCAGATCAGAATGATAAATCATGTGATCTATCATTCAACTAAAACTTATGCCGATTTTCGAATATCAAAGACGCGTTGTGCTTTCCCCTCAGAACGTGGCAGGCTGCCTTCTGGTAAAATTTCAACCATCACTGAAATACCGACCATGGTTTTGATCTGGGTTTTCAATAAGGCTGCAATTTGCGGAGTTAACGTTTCACTCACATCTTTGCGCATTTCAGCACGAATATGCAAAGTATCCAAGTGTCCTTGTTTGCAAATTTGAATTTGGTAGTTCGGCACCAATTGTGGAATATGCAAAATCTGTTCTTCAATTTGCGATGGGAACACATTTACACCACGAATAATCATCATGTCATCGCTACGACCGACAATTTTATCCATACGGCGCATAGTACGCGCAGTACCTGGCAATAAACGAGTCAAGTCACGGGTACGATAACGAATCACAGGCATGCCTTCTTTGGTAATCGTGGTGAATACCAACTCACCCAACTCACCATCTGGCAAGACTTCACCTGTTTCAGGATTAATGATTTCTGGATAGAAATGATCTTCCCAAATGGTTGGACCGTCTTTGCTTTCAAGACACTCCATCGCAACGCCTGGACCCATCACTTCAGATAAGCCATAGATGTCCAAAGCATCAATGCCTAGGCGATCTTCAATCTCACGACGCATTTCGTTGGTCCATGGCTCTGCACCAAAGATCCCCATTTTGATTGAACAGTCTTTTGCGGTACCGAATTTCTTTTCTAGCGCTTCAATAATGTTTAAGCAATACGATGGTGTCACCATTAATGCCGTCGGCTTAAAGTCATGAATCAGTTGTGCTTGACGCTCAGTTTGACCACCTGACATAGGAATCACGGTTGCGCCTAAACGTTCTACGCCATAATGTGCACCTAAACCGCCTGTAAACAGACCGTAGCCATAAGATACTTGAATGGTATCTTTGTTCGACAAGCCCGCGGCACGTAGTGAACGTGCCACCACATCTGACCAAACATTAATATCGTTTTGGGTATAACCGACCACGGTCGGCTGACCTGTGGTACCTGATGAAGCATGAATACGGATAATTTGTTCCTGTGGCACAGCAAACATGCCAAACGGATAGTTATCACGTAAATCTTTTTTGGTGGTAAACGGAAACTTTGCCAAGTCTTCTAAAGATTTGAAATCATCAGGATGCACACCTGCTTCATCAAATTTTTGCTTATACACTGGGCTATTTTGATAGGCGTGTTGCAGTGTCTTTTTCATGCGCTCCAATTGCACACTACGTAACTCGTCCACTGAAACCGTTTCAATCTTTTCCATTGCATTGTTATTCATATTCTGTACTCCTAGTGCAGTCATCCTGACTGCGGGTTATTCCGTTCTAGACTATTTCCTTAGTCCACATTTTCTATAATCAGTGCGACACCTTGTCCTACACCAACACACATGGTGCAGAGCGCGTATTTTCCATTGCGACGCTTCAATTCTTTCATGGCGGTAATCACCAAACGTGTACCACTCATGCCCAATGGATGACCCAGTGCAATGGCACCACCATTTGGGTTGACACGGTGATCATCATCTTGCAAACCGAGTTCACGCATCACCGCAAGCGACTGCGCAGCAAAGGCTTCATTCAGTTCAATCACATCCATTTGATCAAGCGTTAAGCCTGTTTGCTTCAATACTTTTTGTACCGCTGGCACAGGACCAATACCCATGTATTTGGCTTCAACACCCGCTTGCGCAATTGCCACCACTTTTGCCAGCGGTTTTAAACCATGCTTGCTTGCAAACTCTGGGCTACCCAATAACATACATGCCGCGCCATCGTTGACACCAGAAGCATTGCCCGCAGTCACAGAACCACCTTCTTTACGGAAAGGCGCTTTCAAAGCTGCCAAGGCATCAACGGTGGTGTCTGCACGCGGATGTTCATCGGTATCAATCGTAATGCTGTTTTTCTTACGGTCTTGAATGGTCACTGGCAAAATTTCTTCTGCAAGTACGCCATTTTGCTGTGCGACTGCTGTTTTTTGCTGACTGCGGTATGCAAACAAATCTTGGTCATCACGGCTAATTTGATATTTCTCAGCTACGTGTTCAGCCGTTTCAGGCATGCTATCCACACCAAAATTGGCTTTGAATTTTGGATTGATGAAGCGCCAGCCAATGGTGGTATCAAATATTTCAGGTGTACGGCTAAAAGCTGTGGTTGCTTTCGATTGTACAAATGGTGCACGGCTCATTGACTCGACGCCGCCCGCCAATACAAACTGCACTTCGCCCGATTTAATCGCACGTGCTGCAAGTCCGACGGCATCCAAACCTGAAGCACATAAACGGTTCACGGTAATGGCAGGGACTGAATCAGGTAAACCTGCCAATAACGATGCCATACGTGCCACGTTACGGTTGTCTTCACCTGCTTGGTTGGCACAACCTAAAATCACTTCATCCAATTCATTCCAAGGCAAATGTGGATGTTGATTTTTCAAATACTGAATCGGTAATGCCGCCAAGTCATCGGCACGAATACCACTTAAACCACCAGCATAGCGACCAATTGGGGTGCGAATGCCATCTAAAATATAAACCTGTTCCATTTGTCTTCTTCCTTTAGCCGGCAATAAGAAATTGTTGTGATTGCGGGCTGTTTTGCACCTGTCCTCGTGCAGCTTTCTTCGCTAAATATATACTTGGTCTGTAGCGTTCTTCACCATAAACACGATACAGATTTTTAAGAATTTGTGAAATAGTGTTGTATCCTATTTTTTCCGCCCACTGGAACGGACCTTGCGGATAGTTCACACCATATTTCATTGCAGAATCAATATCTTGCTCCGACGCAATGCCATGTAGCACCGCTTCACAAGCTTCATTCACCAACATTGAAATGGTTCGTAACACATAAAGTCCTGCATGATCCTGAGTCCACAACGGTATCACGTGCATGCCAATGAACAAATTATCCACAACCAACTGATCTGCTTCCGAACATGCTGCTGAAGCCACGACTGGAATCGCTTTGGCTTGTACCCAGTCCGCATGCCAGTCCATCAATACCACTTTCTGATTAACATAATCCAGATCGACCGACTCACCCGATGAAAGACGAAGCGATACATCGCCAATCAAGATTTCATCCTGTGCACCTTCTACAAACTTCACTTCAAGATGCGAGGCATGTGCCAAACGCTGAATTAAACCAGAAGAATGTTTCCAATCACCTTTCACGGTGACCGCCAATTTCTCAACAGATTTGACATAACGTACTGGTAATTCATACTGTGGTGTTGGCGTTGCTTGCGCATAATCGTAAAAACCTTGTTTAGTTTTACGACCGAAACAGCCAGCATCCACCAATTCTTTTTGAATCAACGATGGACGATAACGCGGCTCATAAAAAAATTCTTGATAGACACTTTGCGTGACCGAGAAATTCACATCCTGACCGATCAAATCAGTCAATTCACACGGTCCCATGGCAAAGCGACCACATTCACGCAGAATAAAATCGAGTTCTTCAGGACGTGTAACATTTTCCTGTAGTGCACGGAAAGCTTCCGCATAGTATGGGCGGGCCACACGATTCACGATAAAACCAGGGGTGGATTTTGCCAAGACAGGCACTTTTTTCCATGACTTCATCAGTTCAAGCAAAGCATCTGCAATTGCGACTGAACTTTTTAAACCACGGATAATTTCCACCAGTTTCATTACCGGTGCTGGGTTAAAGAAATGTAACCCGACCACCCGCTCTGGATGTGGAATCGCAGCAGCAATGGCTGTAATTGAAATTGAAGAGGTATTCGATGCAAAAATCGCATCTTCAGAACACACGGCAGCCAACTGTTGAAACAAGCTTTGCTTCACTTCTTTCTTTTCAACAATCGCTTCAATAATCAGTTGTGCAGGTGCTAACTGCGCTAACTCATGCTCAACACTTAAATTGGCAAAGGTACTGTCATATAGTTCCTGCGTCATTTTTCCTGCTTGCACACGCTTTGTGAGTTGTGCCGCAAGTTGCTGTAAGGCAGCTTCAGTTTTGCTGGCATCGACATCATACACAAAGGTTGGATGTCCATGCATCGCAGCCAATTGGGCGATACCAATTCCCATGGTACCTGCACCAATTACAGCGACGGGCGCCTGCTGTAAATTGATCTTTTCCATGTTTTAGCAACCTTTATATTCTGGGGTACGCTTTTGCATAAAGGCTTGTACGCCTTCACGGTAATCGCTTGAACGACCTGCCAAACGCTGTAAATCACGTTCTAGAATCAACTGATCATCCAGATTATTATGTGCAGCGGCATGAATGGCTTTCTTAATTAGGGATAGGCCATAAGTCGGTTGCTTCGCCAAATGTTCAGCCAGTTTTTGTGATTCAGCTTTCAAGGCATCATCTTCAACCACTTGCCAAATCATGCCCAATTGCACCGCTTGTTCAGCAGGAATTTTATCGCCTAACATCGCTAAACCCATGGCCTGAGCACGACCGACCAAACGTGGCAGGAACCATGTGCCACCTGAATCTGGCACCAAACCTAAACGGCAGAATGCTTGGATAAAGGATGCCGATTTTGCAGCCACCACCAAGTCACATGCCAAAGCAATATTGGCACCTGCACCAGCAGCTACACCATTTACGGCACAAATGACAGGTTTTGGCATTTCAGTAATCAGTTTGATCAGCGGGTTGTAATATTTTTCAATCGACAAGCCTAAATCTGGTGAATCAGCATTCGGGTCCACCACGCGATCATTTAAGTCCTGACCTGCACAGAAACCACGACCTTCAGCAGAGATCACCACTGCACGAATCGCGCTGTCTTTAGACCATGCTTTGAGTACGCTTGATACCTCTTTGTGCATGGTTTCATTAAAGCTGTTGAGCTGTTGTGGACGGTTAAAGGTTAAATAGCCCACTGCATTTTTATCTTCAACAATTACGGTTTGGTATTCCATTACACACCTCTAAATTCTGGTTTTCTTTTCTCTAAAAATGCATTAATGCCTTCTTGACGATCTTGCGTCGCTGCCAACCAAACAAAATGCTGACGTTCCAGCTTTAAGCCTTGGCTTAAGGTCACTTCATGAATCGATTTTAAAGATTGCTTAATCACACGAATCGCCAATGGCGCTTGTTTGGCAATTTTTTCTGCCAATTCCACCGCATATTGCACGGTTAAACCGACTGGGCACACTTGGCTGGTAATGCCATGTTGCAGCGCTGTTTGCGCAGAAATCATTTCGCCTGTCATCGCCCAACGCATCGTCAATTGCTGTCCGACCAAACGAGCTAAACGCTGTGTGCCACCTGCACCTGGCAACATGCCTAAACCAATTTCAGGCAAGGCAAATTGTGCATTTTCACCCGCAAGTACGATATCGCCATGCAATGCCAGTTCAAAACCTGCACCAAAAGCATAGCCATTGATCGCCATAATCAGCGGTTTTGAAAACTCATCAATACGTTTCCACAACTGTGGGCGTAAGTCTTGCTGAATACTGACCACATCTAGCTTAGACAATTCATTTAGGTCGGCACCTGCGGCAAAACATTGTGGATTACCGGTAATTACCACCACTTTCACCGCAGTATCTGCTTCAAGCTGTTGCAGACAATCGGCAATTTCTTGCAAGGTGGCATTGTTTAAGGCATTGCGTTTTTCAGGTCGATTCAGTTCAATCAGTACCACGCCCGATTTTGGAGAACTGGTTTTAATGTATTCCATCTTGCCGCTCCTAGATTCAGGCTTATTCGTCAAAGCTCAAACGAACATTGGCTGACGTTGGCAACGCCTGACAGCTCAACACATAACCTTTCTCAACTTCATCTTGTTCAAGGCTATAGTTGATCGCCATTTCGACCTGACCTTCAAGCACCTTACATTTACAGGTTGCACAGACACCGCCTTTACATGCATACGGTAAGTCCGCACCTGCACGCAGTGCTGCATCTAAAATGCTGTCATCTTGTTTAGACACTTCAATGATCAGTTCACGACCATCGAGAATGATGTTGACCTTTTCTTCACTGCGGCTTTCGATTTGCTGTGCCGTTGCGCGTGGTGCTGTGCCTGTATTAAAGCGTTCAGTGTGAATTTTGCTGCGCTCAATGCCAAACTCTGGCAGCACTGTTTCCACAGCCGTCATCATTTCTTCTGGACCACAGGCAAAACAATGATCCGTGTCGGCATTAATCAATTCAGCCTTGAATAATTGCTGTAATTTTTCTGCATCAATACGACCATTAAAAATTTCACTGTCGTTCATTTCACGAGAAAAAATATTGATCAGTTGCAAACGCTCTTTAAAACGATCTTTTAAATCCATGATTTGTTCTGCAAACATGGTTTGTTTCCAAGAACGGTTGCCATAGACCAACGTGAACTGCGCATCCGCTTGACGGTTGAGAACCGATTTCACAATCGACAAGATTGGGGTAATCCCACTACCTGCGGCAAAACCAAGGTAATTTTGTCCACCAACTTTCGCAGCTTTCTGGAAGAACACACCTTGTGGTGGCATCACTTCAAGTACATCGCCTGCTTTTAAGTGATCATTCGCCCACGTAGAAAATTGACCCTGATCAATTTTCTTAATCGCAATGCTCATGTCTTCTGCCACATCACTACAAATGGAGTAGCAACGACGCAATTCACCTTCATCCGTCATATGACGAATAGTTAAGTGTTGTCCTGGTTGATATTCAAATGCAGCGTACTGCTCAGGCGCCAAATCAAATGCAATGCAAATCGCCTGTTCAGTTTGTGGCTGAATGGATTTAATCGTTAATGGTACAAATTGGCTCATCTAAAATTCCCTCTTTCTTTTCGATTTTTCAATGTGTGAGACATGGGTTCTTTGCAAATGTCTTTAATTAAATGCACTTGAAATAATCGAAAGGTTCTAAGCAGTCTTGGCAACGATATAAGGCTTTACATGCTGTCGAACTAAATTCACTTAATAATTTGGTGTGCTGACTGTGGCAACGCGGACATTGAATGCCATCGGTCAAAGCGACATGCGTACCACAACTGTGAGAATTACCCTGCGGCGGTGCAATGCCATATTGCTGCAATTTTTCTTTGCCAGCTTCACTCATCCAATCCGTGGTCCAAACTTCAGAAAGATCCACCACCACTTTTACTGGTGTCAAACCTTTGGCTGCAAAGGCTTGGGTAATATCTGCCGTTAACACATCTGTTGCGGGGCAACCGCTATAGGTTGGCGTGAGTCGCACGACAATTTCATTCTGGTCATTGAGTTCAACGCCACGAATCATGCCTAAGTCGAGTACTGACAAAACTGGAATTTCAGGATCAGAGACCTCAGCCAAAACACTCCAGCATTCATCTGCGACATGTCGAATTAAATTCATACGACTCACTCCCTGTGATTTCGTCTTACCAAGCCATATTTGGATATGAACGTTGCATATATTGCATTTCTGCCAGAATGTAACCTAAGTGTTCTGTGTGCAGTCCTTGTTTTGCACCACTACGGTATGCACCTGTTTCTGGCAGACTAAGTTGCATACGGGACAATTCTGATTGCACGGTCTCCAACCATTGATCTTTTAAAATTTCAAGATTTGGAATCAGACCTGTATTCACCAACTGCATTTCAGCAGCGCTGAGTTGGAACAATTCTTGGGTGAAACGCCACAACTGATTGACACCTTGCTGGGTTTTCTCATGCGCTTCCGCTGTGCCCAAGCTCAAACGCTCCATCCATGTAGTCGAGAAGCGCAAGTGGTATTTCACTTCTTTTAAAGATTTCATTGCAAATGCAGACACATCGGCATGGCTACTGTTGGTGAGTGCCGCCAATAACAAGGCATGGTAGTGATCCATCAACCATTGACGCACGATGGTTTGGGCGAAATCACCATTCGGCTGTTCAGCCAACAATAAATTGCGATATTCGCGTTCGGTTCTGAAATACGCCAGTTGGTCTTCATCACGACCTAAACCTTCAATCTGACCTGCAAGACTTAAAGCTGTGCGTGCCTGACCCAACAAATCTAGACCAATATTGGCTAAGGCAATATCTAACTCTAGCTCTGGTGCATGTCCGCACCATTCTGCTAAACGGTGTGACAGGATTAGTTGGCTATCGCCCACATGTAACAGGAATTCTGCTAAAACTTGTGTACTCATCGTTTTTCTCCCTTCACTTACATGTGCTCAATGCCATCTGGAATGTTGTAAAACGTTGGGTGGCGATACACCTTGTCTAAAGACGGATCAAAAAATTCTGGTTTTTCATCTGGTTGAGAAGAAGTGATCAGTTCAGATTTCACCACCCAAATGCTGATACCTTCATTGCGACGTGTATACACATCACGTGCATTTTGCAATGCCACTTCATCATCCGATGCACGTAAGCTGCCCACATGACGATGACTTAAACCTTGTTTGCTGCGAATGAACACTTCGTAAAGTGACCAGTTATTTTTGTTATCCATGACCTTGTTTCCCTTCATCTCTGATCTGAATTAAGCAACTTTCTGTGCTTGCTGCTGTTCTTGCTGTTTCTTGGCATACACTGCGGCAGTTTCACGTACCCATGCACCGCCTTCCCATGCCTTACGACGTGCTTCAATACGCTCGTGGTTACACGGACCTTTACCAGCAATCACGTCAAAGAATTCATTCCAATCCACCTCACCAAATTCGTAATGACCTGTGTCTTCATTGAATTTCAAGTCTGGATCTGGAACAGTTAGACCGAGTTGCAAAACTTGAGGCACAGTGTTGTCGACAAACTTTTGACGTAAAGCATCGTTACTGAATAATTTGATTTTCCATTGCATGCTTTGTGCACTGTTTGGAGAATTATCATCACTAGGACCAAACATCATCAGGGCTGGCCACCAGAAACGATTCACTGCATCTTGTGCCATTTGCTTTTGTTCTTCAGTGCCGTTTGCCAATTGCATCATGGCTTCAAAGCCTTGGCGCTGGTGGAAACTTTCTTCTTTACAGATACGCACCATGGCACGCGCATAAGGACCATAAGAGGTACGGCAAAGCGCAACCTGATTCACAATGGCAGCGCCATCCACCAACCAGCCAATCGCAGCAACATCCGCCCACGTTAAAGTTGGATAGTTAAAAATCGATGAATATTTCATACGACCTGCAATGAGCTTATCCATCATGTCATCACGGTCAGCACCTAAAGTTTCTGCGGCACTGTAAAGGTACAAGGCATGACCTGCTTCATCTTGAACTTTAGCCAACAATACTGCTTTACGTTTTAACGATGGTGCACGTGTAATCCAGTTGCCTTCTGGCAGCATGCCCACAACTTCAGAGTGGCCGTGTTGACCAATTTGGCGAATTAAGGTTTTGCGGTAGGCATCTGGCATCCAATCCTTTGGCTCAATTGAAATGTCCTTTTCAATGCGCTGATCAAAAGCTTGTTGTTGGTTATTCATTTTTCCCTCACTTATCCCAAGTGTCGATACAATTAAATTAAAACGATACACAAATAAAATCAATATTAATTTTTAGGTATCATTTAATTAAAATTCAAATTTAAACTCAAGTTACTGTTTTTAATCATTTTATTAAATATTATTTTTTGGTTTGATTTTTTTACATACGAATTACGATTGACTTTTACACGTTTTAATACCAAATTATGAAACATCAAAACTAAAAAACATTTTAAAACGTATCATAAAAGGAGTTTTACCATGCTAGAGTTAGAAAACAACTCAGTGGAGCAACACGATACAACTGAAGAGCACCAAGCTCAGACCCTTAAAACCCTGAGTTCTTTGGTGTATGGACAGGAATATTCTTCGCAGGCGGAATTGCGTACGGTTTATCACGCCATTACAGGCGAAGCGATTTACCAAGTCAGTAGCCATGGCATCAATACCAAAGCCGTTGTGGATTATGCGAAAAAGCAAGGTGCAACCATTGCAACTTGGACCTTCCACCAACGTGCCAATGCCCTAAAACAAGTGGCGCAATATTTACTAGAACGTAAAGAACACTATTACGAACTCGCCAAAGCAACAGGCTGTACCCGTAAAGATGCATGGATTGATGTTGAAGGCGGGATTGGAACATTATTTGCTTACTCTAGCCTTGTGCGTCGTGAACTCAGTGATGAAACTGCGCTAGTAGAAGATGCATGGATTCCATTGTCTAAACACGGCAATTTCGGTGCCAAACATATTTTGACCTCTAAAGCGGGTGTGGCACTGCATATTGATGCCTTTAACTTCCCGATCTGGGGCATGTTAGAAAAAATTGCACCAACGCTTTTAGCAGGTGTGCCATGTATTGTGAAACCTGCAACTGAAGGTGCAGAACTGACCCATGCAGTGGTGAAAGACATTCTGACAAGTGGTTTCCTACCTGAAGGTTCACTACAGCTCATCTGCGGTCAAATTTATGATTTAATTGAACAATTAAATCCCCAAGATACCGTTACATTTACAGGTTCGGCAGCAACAGGTCAAAGCCTGCGTGCAAATCCACACTTAAATCACTATTCAATTCCATTCTGTATGGAAGCGGATTCGGTTAACAGTGCGATTTTGACTGAACACGCCAACGATGAAACTATCGATTTATTTGTGCGTGAAGTATTTCGTGAAATGACCACCAAAGCAGGACAAAAATGTACAGCGATCCGTCGTGCCTTTGTTCCAGCGGCATTGCTTGAAACAGTACAAACACGTTTAGTGGCAAAACTACAAAAAGTGGTGGTGGGTGACCCTGAAATTGAAGGCGTGACCATGGGTGCTTTGGCGAGCGTAAAACAAAAATTCAGTGTTGCTGAAAAAGTGGAACAACTCAGCCAAGATGCCAAAGTAGTATTGGGTAGCCACTTACGCCAAGATTTCGAGATTCAAGCAAAAAATGTAGATAAAGGTGCATTTTACCCACCAACTTTGCTTGTGTGTGAGCAACCAACTCAAGCTCAACATATTCACGAAGTGGAAGCTTTTGGTCCAGTTTCTACTCTGATGCCATACCAAAATCTGGCTGAATTGGCAGATTTAGTAGCACGTGGTGAAGGTAGCTTGGTGGCTTCTGTGGTGCGCAATGTAGATGAAAATATTGAAGCATTGATTACCAAAATTGCACCATGGCATGGCCGTGTACACATTCTAGATGCTGAAAGCGCGAAAGAAAGTACAGGACATGGTTCTCCACTTCCGTATTTGGTGCATGGTGGTCCAGGTCGTGCGGGTGGTGGTGAAGAACTCGGTGGTTTACGTGCCGTAAAACACTATATGCAACGTACGGCTTTGCAAGGTTCACCGAACGCGATGACTCAAGTCGGTCATAGCTGGACTGCGGGTGCGCAAGTGTTTGAAGACCGCGTACATCCATTCAAGAAAGACTTTGATGAACTTCGCGTCGGTGAGCGTTTACTTACGGCTCGTCGTACCGTGACTGAAGCTGACATCGTGAATTTTGCTTGCCTAAGTGGCGACCACTTCTATGCACATATGGACAAAATTGCTGCGGCAGATTCTCTGTTTGGTGACCGCGTAGCACATGGCTACTTCATTGTTTCTGCTGCTGCTGGCTTATTTGTTGATGCTGCTGCGGGTCCAGTGATTGCCAACTATGGTATGGACAACCTGCGCTTTGTAGAGCCTGTAAAAATTGGCGATACCATTCAGGTTGAATTGACTTGTAAGCAAAAAACACCGAAGCCTTTACGCGATCCAGAGCAAAAACCGCATGGTGTGGTGGTTTGGGACATTAAAGTCAAAAACCAGCGCAACGAATTGGTCGCGACTTATGACATTTTAACCTTGGTTGAACGAGCGGCCTAAGATTGATCTATAAAAAAAGAGAATCATATGATTCTCTTTTTTTTATAATATAAAATAAATGTATCTTTTTGTCACAAAGTGATTGACCCCGCCTCATTTAACCCGTAGATTAAAAATAAGACGATACACAATAAAAACAAAAATAAATATAAAAGTATCAAATTAACTCAAACAGTCAGCACAGGAAGTTGCGTGATGAACGATAAATCCATCGATATAGAACTGGTTGAAAGGACGATTCAACCTGAAGCACAAAATTTTGAACACCACCCAGTTTCAGAACATTCGCCTACACATGAGCCAACGGCAAAAAGCCGTAGCAGCGCCTACCACTGGTATGTGGTGGTCATCTGTATGGTGGCGTACATTCTTTCTTTTGTAGATCGTCAAATTTTATCCCTGATGATTGAACCGATTAAACATGACCTGATGCTGAGCGACACCCAATTCAGCTTGTTACAAGGTCTGGCATTTTCATTGTTCTATGCCTTTATGGGCGTGCCGATTGCCGCACTTGCTGACAAGAAATCACGCATTAAAATTATTTCCATCGGGATCGCCTTCTGGAGTTTTGCTACGGCGGCTTGTGGTCTGAGCAAGAATTTTCTACAAATGTTCCTGTCACGCCTTGGTGTCGGTGCAGGTGAAGCCGCACTCTCTCCAGCGTTTTATTCCATTGTTGCCGATCTATTTCCTAAAGAAAAACTCGGTCGTGCGCTAGGTCTGTATGCGATTGGGGCATTCATTGGTTCAGGGCTTGCCTTCCTGATTGGGGGGTACGTGATTGGTTTACTTAAAAATGTAAACTTGGTGACTCTGCCACTGATTGGTGAAATTAAAACTTGGCAACTGACCTTTATGATTGTCGGTTTACCCGGGGTATTATTAGCATTGTTGATGATTTTGACGGTACGCGAGCCTGAGCGTAAGGGTTTAAAAATTGGTCAAGATGGTCAAGTGGTAAAAGCCTCTTTCAAAAACTCAATTGCCTTTATTAAAACTCATAAAAAGACCTTCTTCTGTCATTTCATCGGTTTCTCTTTTTACACCATGATGCTGTATGCATTACTTGGTTGGGCACCTGCGTTCTATATGCGTAATCATGGTTTAGATGCCAGCCAAACAGGTTATATCCTCGGAATAATCATTTTGGTTGCCAATACTTCAGGAGCTTTATTCTGCGGTTGGCTGATCGACTGGTTCTCTAAACGTGGCTATAGCGATGCAGCGATTCGTAGCGGCATGATTGGCTGTGCAGCCCTGATTATTCCAAGCGTCTTGTTTACCCAAGTAGATAACATGTACCTTTCGTTTGCGCTGATTTTTGTGGCGATGTTCTTTTCGACTTTCCCAATTCCAGCGTCTGCCGCAGCAACGCAAATGCTCACGCCAAACCAGTTACGTGCACAAGTCTCTGCCGAATTCCTTTTGGTTTCAAACTTGATTGCTTTAGGTATTGGCACCACAGCGGTTGCTTTAATTACCGATAAATATTTCCAAAATACCGTGATGGTGGGTAATTCAATTTCGATTGTAAATGCCGTAGCGGGCGTACTCGGCACATTCTTGCTGTACAAAGGCTGCCAATATTATCGTGACAGTATTCAAATAGAAAAAGATGCCGAACACGCGTAATCACTTTAGATTGATCAAACCCCATGCTAGCGAAAGGTTCTCCTTTCGCTTTTTTATTTACTCACGATGAGATGCCTTTGATCCGTTTATTTTCAACCCATCATTGAGCAGAAAGCACTTCTCCCCCCGCTTACTTTATAAGGTGCATATTCGTATTCTAATAGACACCAGATCTCACAAACAATTGAACAGAGAGTCGTATCTAATTTGTACACTTTAAATGGGTTCTAACATTTTGATTTCTTATAATCGCCATTATTTAAAATGGAGACATTTAGAGGAAACATCTGTTTTAATAGTTCAATCATAAGCCCTATATGAAGACAGATATGTTTAATAGTTATTCTCCGAGTAATCAAGATAATGGAATATTTATAAAATCAAGTAAATTATCATCATTAGAGGCTATATTACTTCAGTTAAATAAAGACCTTCCAGAACATATTCAACCTCATGAACTAGTATCAACTATACAGGATCTATTGAATTTTAAATGTGAGGAAGAGATGTATAAACGTCTAAACTTATCTACATTAAAAAATAAGTTTAAAGATGATAATGATTGGGAGCTATTTAAAAAGTTATTGGTTTATATCGTCCTTCAAAATATAGATCTGAATAAATAATTAGCAGTTATCTTAAACAATTCTAATCTTGATTATTGGATATTATGTTTATTTTATCTAAAATTAACATATTGCACGTTATATGCAATTTAATTTTTTAAACATATAATTCAAAGACTTAATTAACAAAATAGATCCCAACACAGATGTCTTGGGATTTTTTAATAGTTCATCATGTTCCATAATTACTTATTAAACAATGTTCCACAGTTTGTGTAGCCTCATTTACTTCTAAAAGATAAAAATTATCCAGATGAAATAAGAATAGATGTCCAAATAGTTATTGATTTTGCAATAAGATACCAAACATATTCCATCTCAGCTTTATTCACGCTTCCTGATGATTTTTCAATAAATGCCAGTGATCTGCTGTTGATTGATCTCTATTTACATCTACGAAACTGTACCTTCAGGATATTGATTGGCGTCATTTTTCGGCATAAATCTAGTATCTTAAATTATTTCTAATATACTGGATTTAAATTCTTATCAGATGCCGATATGGATATACATCAACAGACTTCACAGCGTATTCGTGAACTGCGTCTAGCACGTGGTTATACCTTGGAAGAACTCGCCGCACGCAGTGATGTCAGCCGCGCCATGATTTCCATGATTGAACGTGCCACCGCCAACCCGACTGCGGTGGTACTGGATAAACTGGCGAATGGACTGGGAGTTTCTGTTGCCAGTTTATTCGGTGGCGTGGAATCCCCTGCATCCTTTGATCCACTGTTACGCCATGCCGAGCAACCGGTTTGGCAAGATCCTGAATCTGGCTATATTCGGCGTAGCCTCACCCCTCAAGGTTCGAAAACTGCAGCACAACTGGTCGAAGTGCTTTTTCCTGCACAAGCGCGTATCACCTACGACATCACACAACGTGATCATGCCATTCAGCAGCAAATCTGGATCATCATTGGGCAATTGCAGATTCAATTGGGTGAACAAATTTATCAACTGCATCAGGGAGATTGTCTTGCCATCTGTGTAGACCGTCCCATTATTTTTAGCAATCCAAACTCAGCACCTTGTCGCTATGTATTAGCGATTGAAGATGGCAAAACCCCATAAATACTTCCCCTTATCCCTGCTTGGAGCCTGCAATGTCGCAAAGTGAAGCCGCTGCAACCGAATTTAAACTGATTGACTGTAATGAAACCGAGCATGCCGCTGCCATTTTAGAAATTTTGAATGAAGCGATTTTGAATTCCACCGCCCTCTATGACTATCAACCACGCACACTACAAAGTATGCAAACATGGTTTGCGACCAAACGGGAGCAGCATTTTCCTGTGCTCGGCATCATCAACGCCACAGGGAAATTACTGGGCTTTGCCAGTTGGGGAAGTTTTAGAGCCTTTCCTGCCTATAAATATACTGTTGAACACAGCGTGTATATTCACCCAGAGCATCGCGGTTGTGGGCTCAGTAAAATTCTGATGCAGGCATTGATCGAAAAAGCACAACAACAACAATTGCATGTGATGGTCGGCTGTATTGATGCCGAAAATGTCGCCAGTATTCAATTACACCAAAAGCTGGGCTTTACCCATTCAGGCACTATTCAACAGGCAGGATTTAAATTTGGCCGCTGGTTAGATGCATCTTTTTATCAATTGACGCTCAGTACCCCACTACATCCTCAGGATGGTTAAACTCAATTGCAGATGTTTAAAATAAAAAAGAGAGCCAATGCTCTCTTTTTCATGCTGTAACAGACTGATTAACTGGCTTGCTGAAACTCACTTAAATGCTTAATTTCATAGGGTAAACCGACATAATTCTCTGCCAATGTCGTTTGCCCTGCCTCTGAGCTGAGGATATAACTTAATTCGGCTTGTTTAATCTTATGATCAAACTCGCTTTCGGTTTCAAAACGATGCAATAAATGGGTCATCCACCAAGAAAAACGTTCTGCTTTCCAGACCCGTTGCAAACATTTTTCCGAATATTCATCGATGCCCTGCTCGGAGCCATCTACATAATACTGAATTAAGGCACTGGATAAATAGGCTATATCTGAAGCCGCCAAATTCAAGCCCTTCGCACCTGTCGGTGGAACAATATGCGCGGCATCGCCTGCCAAGAACAGTTTGCCAAAACGCATTGGTTCGGTCACAAAGCTACGCAGTGGCGCAATACTTTTCTCAATGGATGGGCCTGTGACGAGTTTTTCTCGACTTTCAGGGTCTAGGCGATTTTTCAATTCATCCCAAAACTGTTCATCAGACCAATTATCAACATGATCGGTCAATGGCACTTGTAAATAATAACGGCTGCGAGTTTCTGAACGCATACTACATAGGGCAAAGCCTCGTTCTGACTGCACATAAATCAATTCTTCTGCTACAGGTGGCACATCAGCTAACACGCCTAACCAGCCAAAAGGGTAAACTTTTTCAAAAGTCTTAATTTTATCTTCAGGCACACTGGCACGGCACACGCCATGAAAACCATCACAGCCTGCAATGAAGTCACACTCTATTTGATAGGACTGATTTTGATATTCAAAAGTCAATTTCGGCTGCGTATAAAAATCATCGATCTGCACATTCTGTGCTTCATAGTACGAGCTTAAAACCGCTTGCTCACGGGCATGCATTAAATCTTTAGTGACTTCGGTCTGACCATATACAGTCACCTGCTTGCCGCCTGTCAGTGCAGCTAAATCCACTCGATGCTTTTGCCCTTGGGTCAGGATTTCAATGCCTGAATGCGGTAAACCGTGGGCTTTAAGGTTTTGATCGACACCTGCTTCGGTCAACAAATCTACCGAAACCTGTTCCAAAATCCCTGCACGGATACGCGATGACACATAGTCAGCACTGCGCTGCTCAATAATGACATGCTCAATCCCAGCTTTATAGAGCAACTGCCCGAGGAGTAATCCTGCGGGACCTGAACCAATAATCGCCACTTTGGTTTTTACAATTTCCATGCTGTTCATCCTTGTTCGTTTCTGATTTCAGATTACGCTAGGATGTTTTTTTGAGCTATATCGCCATATTGAAATTGACCGTATATCATTAGAGTTGTCCGTACATCGGACAAAAGCAATTCATTTTTCAGGATAAGCCGTATGGAAGCTGAGCAGAACAAAGTCATACATCCACATTCAAAAGATGTGATATTGCAAGCCGACTACATTGCAGGTTTAGCCAAAGGCTTGCATATTTTGGAGGCCTTCGGGGTCGATCGACAGCGCCTGAATGTGACCCAAGTGGCTGAACGCACGGGCATCAGCCGGACTGCGGCAAGACGACATTTAAAAACCCTGAAATTTTTAGGCTATTTGGATACCGATGAACACTATTTTTGGCTCACCCCGCGAGTGTTGCGTTTTTCCAGTGCTTATTTAAGTTCGGCACATCTTCCCAAAGTGGCACAATCCTTACTCAATTTACTCTGTGCACAAACTTCTTTAACCTTTTCCATGGTGGTGCTGGATGAACATGAAGTGGTGCCAATTGCCCGCAGTTATTTGCCGCAACAAGACCAATTTCGCGTCAATCCTTATGGCATGCATTTGGGCAATCGCTTGCCTGCACACGCTACTTCGACAGGTAAAGTTTTATTGGCGGCGTTATCGAAAGAAGAACAACAAGCTTGGGTGGAAAAATACGGGCTGAAACGTTTAACCCCACTGACGATTACCCATAAAGATCAATTTTTTACTGAACTCGAAAAAGTCGCTTTATCGGACTATTGTCTGTCGAAAGAAGAACATGAGTTAGGCATTATTGCGCTTGCCGTGCCCGTGTTAAATGCGCAAGGACAAACCATTGCTGCAATTAACTGTATGTCGCAGAGCAACCGCACCAGTGAGGACTATCTGATTCAGCAGGTGCTACCTTTGTTAAGGCATGCTGCGAATGAATTACGTGGTTTAATTTAAGTCCTGATCAGACATGTAAATGTTTGATATTAGATCTAGAAAATGTCACTAAACTAACATCACCAGTCAGCTCGGCACAAAAACGCCACGGCAATTGCGTGGCTTTTTTCTCACCATGAAAAGACTAATTGAAATTAGCAGATAATCCCTTATTTCACAGGAATCATCAGGTGTTGATAAGGCGTACCTGACCACATGATATAAGGGACAGTGGTATCTGGTTGCGCACTTTTTGGATACATATCATAAAAACTTTGTGAAGCACCCACGATCATGACGTGCGGTCCAGTTTGTATCCAATGATTGTTTGCGCTTGGCTTGGTGGCATAAGGGTCGACATTGCTCGCATCAGTCCCTCCCATGAGCATGTACATAAATCCCACTTTACCTTCAACGGGTTTAGTGTGCCCAATCCAAGCTTCTGCCCATGCTAAAGCGGCGGGATCCATACACATAGGGTCTGGTCCAGGAGTGGCTGGGTTATCTGGCATACAGGTAAAATTATTTTGTCCTTTGCGTAGGGTCCGCATTTTACCTTTTGCATCCATCGCAATAATGGTCGCTTCTGCACTGATATTAATCGGTGCCGCACTCATGGCACTAATCATTGCTTTTTTATCATCAGCTGAAAATGAACTTTGCATCGATGCTTCCATACTTGAACCTCCATGGGATTCCATTGCGAAAGCCATCGGGGTCAATAAAGAAATACATCCAGCGGTGATTAAAAATTTAAGGAAATTCATGGCATATCCTCCGATGTTGAGGTGAGCTGTGTCATGCAAACTTCCGTTCTGCACTACACCTGCCATAGCTATAAAATGGAATGAAATTCAAGATTATCATTCTTATAAAAGTCTATTTTTTGACCATAGCTAAGCGAAGTCAATGTCATGGATACCTTATATTACAAAAACAAAAAATTTATATAAAAATCAGCATTATGATGCTTCACCTTATTCACTCTGCGTTTCTTTTTACTCTATATAATTTTTTGGGTAGGGATCTTCTTGAATGACTTTACGATACTCAAATACAGCTTCAAGCAACAAATGATCTTTTTCACTCATATAACGACTGGGTAATAAAAAGACTTCTTGAGGATCTTTAAATCCATATAAAGCAAAAATCTGTTCTGACTTTTCTGAAAAATGCTTTAATGAATTTGAAGCATTTTTAATAATAAAAAATAAAATGAAATAGAATAAAACAAAAAGCTAAAATTAATAAAGAACTTAAGTTTATCCCATGTGCAAAAAAACAATCAAACTTGTTATAATAATTGTTATAGAATACCAAACCAATCCACCTTTCATAACTGAAGTGTTATGGGTTTTGGGTGAAGCCCCCATCCCAACCTGCATATGCAGCAAGCCTGTTTTAGGACTTAGCACCGAATACAATTCATAAATATTATTTTCTAAACGACTCACCACACAAATGACATATTCATTTTGTTTAAATAATGCACGATGAAATTGACCTACACAAATTTTACCACCTATTTCCAAAACAACTGACTTGATATGTAAACGGCTATGCGAAGCGAGAAATACCGTCTGTGCGGACAATGAAACACTTTCAGCTACGTCTGATAGAATTGCTGAAGTCGTAATTTGAGTATCGCCTGACTTTCCAAATGCACTTAAAGAATCGTCATAAATTTCTAGTCGCTGAATGCGACCTTCAAGTTTTATCATTTCTATTCAAATTAATCCTCTGGATAGAGATCTTTTCCTTTTAACATTTTCAATAATGCATAATGTTGATTTTAACACAATATTTCTACTCAACATTCGCGAACTAACTTAAAATCCGCGCTGTATTTTAACTTTATAATTTTAAAAATGATGATTAAACATAAACTTGCAATCATTCTGCTATCAAGTATCTCATTAGCTGCTTGTGCCAAACCCACTTCAAATGCAAATCAGAAAGCTTCGAGTCCAATCACGAAAAATGACCTATCTCCTGAACAACAAAAGCGATTACAACAACTGCTCGAGAAGACCAAGAAAAACCTGATTTTTGTAAAAGGTGGTACCTATAAAATGGGTGATTTTGGTCCTGAACATAGTATCGATGGATTTCCATATGATGGCAATGGTGATAGTAAACCGTTGCATAAAGTCTCTCTAGATGATTTTTATTTAAGTGCAACCAAAGCCACCTATGCAGATTTTGATGTTTATACAGAAGTTACAGGGCAAAAAGCCGTTGGAAATTTTGATGAAATTTCTATAAAAGAAAGGGTTTCTGTTGCAGCAGCAGGTATTAATTGGCAACAAGCTCGTGATTATTGTCAATGGCTTGGTACTCAACTCAATTTAAAGATGGACTTACCCACAGAGGCTCAATGGGAATATGCAGCGCGTAATCGGGGACAATATATTCTTTATGCGACCGATAATGGCAAGATTGATAATGGGCGTAATGTGTGGAGTTTTGAACAAAGAAAAGCATCCAATAAGAAATTTAAATCTATCAAAGATATCGCAGTTTTACAGCAATACCCTGCTACTCCTTTAGGTTTATATGACATGGTTACTGATAACTATGAATGGATGCTAGATTGGTATGATCCTGAATATTACAGTAAATCTCCAGAGAAAAATCCTCAAGGTCCAACCACTGGAACTTTAAAGGTTGTACGAAGTTTTTCTCCAAGTGATGGTCAATCATTAAGAGTATTTGGTGGAAAAACCATGCAACGCCATGCCATTAATCCTGTAGCGGATCCAAAACTTGTAGAGCACTTTTCAAAATCAAAATATCCTTTTGATTATAACCAAAAAAACTCAGTACGTTGTGCTGCAAATCCTTAATCATTAGCCGTGTAACATGCTATGCATGATACACGGTTGATTTTACACAATGTTTCTTTTCAATACCAACAAACTAACTTAAAATCCGCGCTGTATTTTAACTTTATAATTTTAAAAATGATGATTAAACATAAACTTGCAATCATTCTGCTCTCAAGTATCTCATTAGCTGCTTGTGCCAAACCCACTTCAAATGTAAATCAGCAAGCTTCGACTCCAAGCACCAAAGCAAACCTCTCACCAGACCAACAAAAACAGTTGCAGCAATTACTGGATAAAACCAAGAAAAACCTAATTTTTGTAAAAGGTGGCACCTATAAAATGGGAGATTTTGGTCCTGAACATAGTATCGATGGACTTCCATATGATAGCCATGCAGATAGCAAACCTTTACATAAGGTTACCCTTGATGACTTTTATTTAAGCGCCACCAAAGCCACCTATGCAGATTTTGATGTTTATACTGAAGTTACAGGGCAAAAAGCTGTTGGAAACTTTGACGAATACTCGATTGATGAGAGAATACCTACTTCAGCAGCAGGTATTAATTGGCAGCAAGCACGAAATTATTGCCAATGGCTTGGAACGCAACTCAATTTAAAAATGGACTTACCCACAGAGGCTCAATGGGAATATGCAGCACGGAATCGGGGACAATATATTCTTTATGCAACTGATAATGGAAAAATTGATAATGGACGTAATGTGTGGAGCTTTGAGCAGAGGCAACAGTACCAAGATAAATTTAAAATTTATAAAAATATATCTGAACTGCAAAAATATCCACCAACCCCTTTAGGTTTTTATGACATGATTACTGATAATTATGAGTGGATGCTCGACTGGTATGATCCTGAATATTACAGTAAATCTCCAGAGAAAAATCCTCAAGGTCCAAAGAGTGGGACATTAAAAGTAGTACGGAGTTCCGCACCCGCAGATGGACAACCTTTAAAAACATTTACAGGTAAAACCATGGGTAGACATGCGATCGATCCTGTAGCAGATCCAAAGTTGGTGAACAGTGAATTATTAAAAAAATATACTGTTGATTTTAATCAAAACAATTCCGTACGTTGCGCTGCCAATCCTTAATCATTAACCGTGTATCAGGTTATGCCTGATACACGGTTGGATTTACACATTGTTTCTTTTCAATACCAACAAACTAACTTAAAATCCGCGCTGTATTTTAACTTTATAATTTTAAAAATGATGATTAAACATAAACTTGCAATCATTCTACTCTCAAGTGTCTCATTAGCTGCTTGTGCCAAACCAACTTCAAATGCAAATCAGAAAGCTTCGAGTCCAATCACGAAAACTGATCTATCTCCTGAACAACAAAAGCAATTACAACAACTGCTTGAGAAGACTAAGAAAAACCTAATTTTTGTAAAAGGTGGTACCTATAAAATGGGTGATTTTGGTCCTGAACATAGTATCGATGGACTTCCATATGATGGCAATGGTGATAGTAAACCGTTGCATAAAGTCACTCTAGATGATTTTTATTTAAGTGCAACCAAAGCCACCTATGCAGATTTTGATGTTTATACAGAGGTTACAGGGCAAAAAGCAATCGGTGAGTTTAATGAGATAACGCAAAAATATCGTATCTCGACTTCTGCAGCAGGTATTAATTGGCAGCAAGCTCGTGATTATTGCCAATGGCTAGGCACTCAACTCAATTTAAAGATGGACTTGCCCACAGAGGCTCAATGGGAATATGCAGCGCGTAATCGGGGACAATATATTCTTTATGCGACCGATAATGGCAAGATTGATAATGGGCGTAATGTGTGGAGTTTTGAGCTAAGACAAGCATCTAAAAAACCATTTAAAGTAACTAAAAATATCTCTTTATTACAAAAATATCCACCAACCCCTTTAGGCTTTTATGACATGGTTACTGATAATTATGAATGGATGCTCGACTGGTATGATCCTGAATATTACAGTAAATCTCCAGAGAAAAACCCTCAGGGTCCAACCTCAGGAACTTTAAAGGTTGTACGAAGTTTTCCACCAAGTGATGGTCAATCATTACGAGTATTTGGTGGAAAAACCATGCAACGACATGCAATTGATCCTGTAGCGGATCCGGAATTAGTAAAAGACTCTAAAGACCAAAAATATTATTTCGATTTTAATTTTAATAACTCAGTACGTTGTGCTGCTAATCCTTAATTATTAGTCGTGTATCATATTAAACATGATACACGGTTGGTTTTAATTCATTCTGCTCAAAAGGTGCTAAGATTTTTAAATTACTTGCCATTAATGACTGTTCTTCAAACCCCATCTGTATGCCTTGCTGCAGCTCAAACAGCCTAAAGCGATTATCATCTTGGCTTTGTACTAACATATAATTCCATGAAATCCCAGTTACAGCCTTCGCCCCTTTACGGTATTTTAGATAATCTTTAAGCCATTGATTAATGTTCTGTCCTTCATACTCAATTCCACTATTGATACAACGGATAATATCTTCAGCATTTTTATCGTCATCACCATAGTTTAAAAACCGAATTAGATCACCTTCAACTTTACCAAATTGTGAAACATTCAATTTTTCACCTTGAGGATGAATATGTTGAATGGTATTTTGCCATTCGGCAGTTGTTACACAAGTCTTTAAAATATTAATCACTGCAGTTTTTCGCGCAGGAAAAAATTGCACTTCACGCTCACTAAAGGACACATAGATATCAAAAATTGGGGCTGTACGATCACTCCAATGTGTAACCGCATATAAAAGAATTCCTTTTGTTTCAGGTGTTGCATAAATTAACTCATCACGCCCTTGGGCTGAATTAATATTATTGGCTGTTTTTAAACGCCCTTGATCTATATCCAAACTCTCAATCCAAATATTAAATTGATTTGATACCTTTTCTATATTTTTTGTTAAAGGATGATTATTGCCTATACAGAATGCCAAAACCTGAGACATTATTGTAAATGCATTTGAATAAATAAAAACTAAATTCCTGAACCCAGCTTGTAATAATTGTAATTTAATAAATCCTAAATAATCTAGGATGTGTTCTGAACCAACCGTAAATTCAGCGACTCCTTTTGCACCAACACCCCAACACAAGTGCGCAGCAACCAGTATTTTAAAATTACCAGAACCTTCATCGTAACCAATCTGGAATTGACCTTCGGCACCCGCTCCCATACTGACACCACCGCCACCAGCTACAGAGGCGATCGACACAAACTCTCCCTCACCACTTTTGTCATTATTGGGTTTAAACCATTCTATTCCACCCTTCAATTTCCCTTGCACTTGTGCCCCTGCAAATGCCTTAATTCCTGCATTTGCCTGATTCTTTGCATTTTCCTGATTTGCAGCAATCATGTTCAAGCTACCTTGCGCAGGTTGGAACATGGGTTTTCCCTGACGGTCAAACATTTGTGACATTGAGCGTTCTGGTTTACGTACCATAGCTTTCAGCATTTGCGTGGTTCCCTGATGGGTAATATCGACAGATAAGTTACCTGAAATGCCTAAATTTGCTCCAGAAAATCCTGCTAGTTCTGCTCCAATCAAAAAACGAATGGTTCCTAAATCATAATTGTCATATTCAAGTTTCCATCCAGACTCACATGGAAAAAACTTACGCCATTCTTTTACCCCTTCAAAAAGTGTCCATTTGGTTGATGCATCTCCACCAAGTTTCATGGTCACACCTTTAGACGAGGCGCTAATCATTCCTTCACCACTAGCACCTGCAACCATCCGCATCCACTGTGCTTCAGTACTGACATTAATATCTCGGCTGTCTTTATATTCTTTTGCAATCTCTCCACCAAGACCACCAATCAAGTTATAAACAGCTTTTTCTTCACTACCGATACTTCCTTTAGCAGTTAATAACTGCTGACCTAGTTTCTCAAAACTACTTTGAATCTGAGCATGACGTTGTGGTGTGTATTGCGTCGCATGAGGATCAACAATATCTGCTCTTATTTCATTATTACGACGTTGTCGTTTTAGCTCTTCATATTCAGTGACTTTAAGATAACGTCTTTTTAAATTATATTTTGATGCACTTTGGTTGACTTTGCCTGTGCTTTCAACCACCCAAACTTCTTTAAGTTCGCCATACTGCTGAAACTCACCATTAATTTTTTCAATTGCTTTTTCTTGATTGATATTTAGCCGACTTTCTAGCTCTTTAATTTCTTCAAGTTTTCTATCCTGAATCGCTCGCGTGAGTTCAGCATTAGATTGATGAACCTTTTTTACTGCCTCTGACAATATTTGCGTTTTTCGATCAAATTCAGCATAAACAGCGGGCGGTAAAACCAATACTTCATTAGTGTGAGGATTAATAACGATAGGGGGCTTTTGTGATGCGCCCAAGCCTACCTTATTATTTGGATCAGGATTGGTTATACCTGTGGTAAGTGGAAAAATAATTTTATTAATTAATTGTTTATCAACACAAGTAATCGGTTCGAACCATTCACTCTCTCTGACTGTACTTCCTAAGCGATACTTAACTTGGGTTTTTAAATGAGTCTCTGCTAGTTGAGTAAAGCCTTTTCCATCCACTTTAGCTGGCTTCATATTAACGATAGGTTCGTTTTTACCCTGACCAAATATTTGGTAGTCACTAATCGGAATACCATTTCCTTTGTTATCGACAAATCGATACATCACATATGTTTTAAACTTCAAATATTCTGATTTCTTAATCAGATGTGTATTTCTCTTTTTATATTCTTCATAAGATAAATTTTGACTTTCTTCTAAATTCTTTTTCACTGTTGGTGAAATTGGGGGAGTAATTTTAGAATAATTATAAAAATTACCTATTTTAGACTTACTATTGATTGCGGCAATTTTCTTCAGTTCCTCAAGATTTTTTTTTGCAACTTGTTGTTTTATATCATATTGCTGCTTGGTGATAAACTTTAAATTTTGTTCTAATTTTTTTCTTTTATTTCAATAATATTATCACCTGAGGCAAGCTTCGGCTTGATCAGTTTTTTTTGACTAAAAATTGTCTCATAACCTTCTACAAAAACTTGCAGTTTTCCATTTTGAGTCAATAAAATTGGTTTAGTGCGTCCCTTATCATTGGTAATATCTGCAAATATTTGTTGATTTCCTGAAGTGGAAATAAAAACCAATTTATATTTTACATTTCCTAGCCCCTTATTTCTCTGGTTATAGAAAATAATGCTAAATTCTAATGTGTTATATCTATCCATTACGTTCTAACTTTCCGTAACTAACTTATATTTTGATGCATTTTTATCAGAAATATGGATTGAAACCTGTTCTGAACCATCAGTTTGAAATTTTTGAGTTTTACCAGATGCATCGGTTCGCCCTATCTGGTGACTACCATCTGCTTTAAAAGCAATATATTCGACATTGTTCGCAGGTTTTCCATCCAAATCGACAATTTCAAACGTTAAATAACATGGTTTATTTTCTAATTGTATTTTAGGGACTTCGACCTTTTCCCCTCCCATAAACACATGCTGCCCCGCCTTCACCTCAAACTTGCCACTGGTGGTTGGAAAAACTCCCGAACCATCAATTTTAAGTTGCGAACCACCTGCCGTAATTACAATCTCTTTCGGACTGGTAATTTCAATGCGATCTTCTGTAGAAACAACCTGAATATTTTGTTTGGCTAAAATACTTAAGGCATCACCCTGAGCCTGCATTTCAAACTTTCCTTTGGCCGCAACTTGTTTAATGCCACCCTGTGCTGCAAATAAGCTTGCTTTACCACTGACATGCGTAATCAGATTTTTTTGCGTAGTGAAATTGATGCTGTCGCCTGCAAACTGGTTAATTTGCCCATCAGCCGAGACATGAATGTCTGCATTGGTGCTTAAACCAATCCCATCTGGCGAGTTTAAAAGTAATAGCGCCTTTTCAAATTTTGCAATCTGCGCTTGAATCTGGTCTGCAAACTCTTTGAGTTGTTCAATCGATTCAATCTCATCAGTTTGCTGGTTTTTGGCAACTTCACTCAGTGCTTTGGCATTACTCTGGTTACCTTCCAACTGTTGTTTAGCAACTTGTGCATCCAGATGTTCGCCTTGGGCTTGATCTTGTTTGTATGTAGAAAGCAGCAGCCCTTCACCTGCTCTTAATGCGCCCCATTGGTCTGTACGTAACTCAAACCCTTCGCCACGATCTTCACTTTCTTCGGTGGCTTTGGGATGACTCAGTTTACCTAAATTAAGTTGACTGGCCGCATGACTGCTTTGCAACTGGGCACTAATTTGCCCCGTGGTGTCATCAAAGCGTAGCTGGTTAAAACCCTGTCCCTGATATTCTTTAGATTTAATGCCTGCCAGTTTTTTGGTATCAGGCAATTGCCCAGCATCATCAAATTTTGTTGGATGGCGTTGCGCTTCATGAAGACGTCCCACTACAAAAGGACGGTCTATGTCTCCTTGAAAAAAGTCAATGACTACAATTTCCCCAATCCGCGGCAGGAAACGTGCCCCATAACCTTCACCCGCCCATGGGGTCAGTACATCAACCCAAGCAGAATCAGTATCGTTATCATTGCTGCCCGCACCGCCATCATGTGCATGGTCTTCATTTCTTGTGAATAGAAAGCGGACTTTAATACGCCCCCATTCATCGACATGGATTTCTTCACCATTCGGCCCAACCACCTGAGCGCGTTGCGGGTGTGCCGATGGACGATGCTGCTCAGGATGATAGGCGGGAACAGTCTTAATCTGCCGACGTTGTAAGCTAAGTAAATTGCCTTGGCGCTGCTCACTGCCGCTGTTGCCCAGTACAGAGCTGAATTGCCAGTGACTTTGTTGCAGGAGTTGCTCTAGCTGCTGGTTCAGATCTTTAGGTAGGTTGTTCTGGCTATAAAAAGTTTTTTCGGTAATAAGAAATTCTTTGTCTGCACCACTGTGCAGATTAATTTCAGGATGACCTTGCAGTTCAAACCAGTAACCTACATGGGCATCACGAACCGTAGACTGTGCACAAAAATGCTTGGCTTGTGCATTGTAATAGTCGGAAAGCTGCTGGTTAAATTGCTCCAGTTGCTGATTACCCGATGCCGTCGCACCATCTTCTCCCTTCAGGTCTTGCATCCACGCAGGGGAAAAATGCCATGCCTGCTCTAGCCCCAAACTCGCAACATCATACTGTTCACTTTGCTGATGTTTGCTTTGCACACTGCCTGCACCATCATCTTGGGTCAGTGCATCGGCTTGCCAGCGTTGCACGTGTACCGCTGTTGGTTGTAACTGGCGCTGAGCCTGCCAATGGGTAATGCTGTCTGCGGTTTGTACGGCGCTGCTCTGGTGAAAGCGGACACTGCGTCGTGGCAGAGCTTGGTAGTGCTGGTTATCATCAATTAGGCGTAGCTTTTGTGCTTGAATGGGTTGATGCATCTGAGCAAGCAATGCTTGCGCTTCATCAATCAGCCAATTAATCCCTTCGCTTCTAAGTAACCGTGTCAGAAAGTCATAATCAGTTTCATTGTTTTGCATGATGAAGGGACGAATGTCGTAATTTCGACTCAATCCTGCTAAATCAAGACTCAAACTGGCGGCAAACAGCGGACTTTTTTGTTGCCACTCTTGGAACAGAATGTTGACCACATCTACCACACTTTTATTCATGAACACACGACTGTTACAGCGTTGTTTCCATAAGCTGGTCGGGTCTTCAAGTTTCAGGCGATATACGGTCAGTGCACCATCGCTTGCCCCCGCTTGAGCTTGGGTAATGATGCCTGTAATGCGGCTCAGTTGTCCTGTGTCTGTCACATGGTCAATCGCGACCTGACAGCCAATAAACTGTTTTAGGGGAATAAATGCATGTGTCGACAGGCAAATTAAACTGGCCGTTAAGCCTTGGTTTAAGCCATGTGTTCCGTCTATTCGCTGTAAATAGACCTGCTGATTCAGCAGCGCATTAGCAAACTGGATATGCAATACACGTTTGTGTGTAGTGAATCCCAGCTGTTCAAAAGCAGCATAAATATGATTCAACATAATGTTTTTAATAAATATAAAGTGAATGTCGTAATTATAAAGTTTGCCGTATAGTATAAAAAAATCACTTTTTTGACCAGTGCCGACCTGAACATAACGGCACTTTGTGACATAAATTGACAATCTGCAAAGAAAATCACGCAGCAGCATTCATGCTACAGATGCATGATGTGGTGATTGAAAATACTTTAAATATTCAATTTCAAATTTATAATTAATATTATTAAAAATCATAATGATAGATTTAATTCATTTCTTAAATCACTATCTAATTTTTGAGGAGCTTTATAAGAGATCGATTCACAGAATATTTGACCAAATTCAGGCTTTTTATGTTTACAAAATTATTTTCACTATGCGCGTATATTGCTGAGAAGATCAAGCCTGCGCTTTTAACCAAGTCACAAAAACCTCGACTTTCGGTAATAGGCGACCTTGTGCGGAGGCAAGATAATAATGTTGCTCACACGCCATTAGCATTTCAGGAAATGGAGTGATTAACTCGCCTCGTTCAAGCTCTGATTGAACCAGTCTTTTTCTGCCCATGCAAATACCCAAATGCTGTTTGGCTGCCAAAACTGCCAGATCAGAACGATCAAACTGCATGCCCTTCGAGGTATCTAGGTCTACCCCGAAATGATGTGCCCAGCTCTGCCACTCTTCGGTGCCCGTTCCGTTGTTCCATGCTTGGCTGTCATGCAGTAAAGTACAATCTTGTAGCTGCGGCACATGACCGATCAAATTCATCTTTTTCGCATAGGCTGGACTACATACAGGGATAATCTGCTCATCCATCAAATACTGATTATTCAAATTGGCGGCAGGTTGATGATCAAAATAAAGTGCCAGATCAATGCCTGTACGCTGAAAATTAACCGTGTCATTGCCCGTCAAAATCGACAACTCAATCAACGGATATTGCTGCATAAAATCCTGCAATCTGGGAATCAGCCAACACTGCGTAATTGAAGGACGTGCATAAATGGTGAGTGAGCCTGCCAAAGCCTGATTTTGAATGGCATTCAGTTCATGATTCAAATGTTCCAGTGAGGACTGCAATGCAATAAAAAGACGCTGACCTTCAGACGTTAGCTCGACCTTGCGATGCAATCTTAAAAAAAGCTGCAGTTGCAGTTCTTTTTCAAGCTGGTTGATTTGATGGCTGACTGCACTTGGAGTCAGACATAATTCATCTGCTGCCAAGGCAAAGGACTGATGTCGAGCTGCGACTTCGAAGGTATACAATTTGGAGAGTTGAAAACCCGTTAAACTGCTCTTTGCCATGTGTACGTTCTCCACGGGATTCCATTTTTTATCAGCCAGCAAAATGATATGAATCATAAATCTAAGATTAATTTATCTCATCCTTATGAATATTTATAAGATGTTTTTCTCATTTCAGATGAATTTTTCTAATGTTAAATCTAAATATCATCATTTGACCAAGCTCAGTAAATCCATTCAAATAATCAAAATAAGTTTTCTGCAAATGGAATATTTCTGCGTTGCAAGCCAGTAAATACCTGAATGAGTGCCCAATATGAATCCTGAGCAAATCCAGCAATTGTGTGAACAACATCCCATCGTCAAGGCATTAATCGAACTCAAAGAAACCATGTGGTTCAATCCCAATTTCACCACTTTGACAGAAGGATTGCCCTTTGTTGGGCTGAATCAGACAGATATTGATGCTGCACGTGACCGTTTGGCACGCTTTGCGCCTTATCTCATGGCTGCATTTCCAGAAACAGCAGCAACCCATGGCATTATTGAATCTGAACTTGCCGCAATTCCCCACATGCAACAGCAACTTGAAGCTCAATTCGGACAAAAGATTCAGGGCACACTCTGGCTAAAAAAAGATAGCCATTTACCGATTTCAGGTTCAATTAAAGCGCGTGGCGGTATTTATGAGGTGCTGTGTTTTGCAGAAAAACTGGCGCTGGATGCAGGTTTACTCAACCTCGAAGATGACTATGCCAAACTCAATCTGCCTGAGTTTAAGCAGTTTTTTAGTCAATACAGTATTGCGGTCGGCTCTACGGGGAATCTCGGACTCTCTATCGGCATTATGAGTGCGCAACTGGGCTTTCAAGTGACTGTGCATATGTCTGCAGATGCACGCCAATGGAAAAAAGATAAATTACGTGCGCACGGCGTGACCGTGGTCGAATATCAGGAAGATTATGGTGTGGCGGTTGAAGCAGGTCGTAAAGCAGCGCTTACAGATCCGAACTGCCACTTTATTGATGATGAAAATTCCAAGGCACTGTTTTTAGGCTATGCCGTTGCAGGCGAACGTTTAAAACAGCAATTGCAACACCGCCAGATTCAGGTCGATCAAGAGCACCCCCTGTTCGTATACTTGCCTTGTGGAGTTGGCGGTGGTCCTGGTGGGGTCGCGTTTGGATTGAAAATGGCTTTTGGCGACCATGTACATTGCTTCTTTGCTGAACCCACCCATTCCCCGTGTATGTTATTGGGTATTGCTACAGGTTTACATGATCAAATTTCCGTGCAGGAGATTGGGATTGATAACGTTACCGCTGCGGATGGACTCGCGGTCGGTCGTGCTTCGGGATTTGTCGGACGTGCTATGCAACGACTCCTCGACGGGCTTTACACGTTGGATGACCAAACCCTGTATCAATTACTCAGTCTACTTAATCAAACTGAACATCTGAAACTGGAACCCTCTGCCTTAGCCGGTATGTTAGGCCCTGTGTTAATTACTCGACATCCAGAATATGCAGCGATGCATCATTTCACTACACAACAATTGCAAAATGCCCATCATTTTGTTTGGGGCACAGGAGGTGGCATGGTACCTGAAGAAGAAATGGCGAATTATTTAGCCAAGGCGCAAAGTTAATTGAATTTTCATCTACTTTAATCTTGAGTTATCACGCAATTCAGCCATCAAAGTTGATGGCTGAATGCTTCAAAGTACTTCTTTAAAATTTAAAACTATAATCCACATTAATCCGTGTTTCATTCGCTGAATGGAAGGTCATATTGGTTGGCATATCATTGCGATAATGAGAAAAACGGGTTCGAAGTCCCAAGCCCTTTAAACTACCTTCAGGTACACGATAACCCAATTCAAACTCTAAAGATTCCTCTTCAAAGCGTCGATCACCATATGTTAATAAATCAATATCATCGCCTTTGGCATAACGCGTCATAAAGCGTAAACCATATAAAGATGTTTCACCTAAACGGACATTTTTAAAGTCATAGTCATAACGTAAAGAAATCACTTTTTCATCTTTATTGGAGTAATCCGAACTCATAAAATCGAGAACGACAGGACTTTCAGCACCCGATAAAAATGGTAGGCCGGTATCACCAAAGGACTGCATATAACCAATAGAGAGTGTATGCCCTTGCGTATTGAGACCCAATAACCCACTTAAATGACGATTATCTACAGTACCAATTTTCTCACTTCCCGAATCATAGCTATTAAAAAAACGTACATCCGTTAAGAAATTATACTGATCTGAAATAGGCTGTTTGCCATTTATTCCTAGAAATTGCTGTTGGTAAATATCTTGTAGTTCGGCATGGTACAACCGCACGCGATAGGCATTATTGAACTGATATGCTCCCCCCAGTGTATAGAAATCATCGGTTGTTGCAGCACGTTCAAAACGACGGTTGATATTATCAATACCAACGTCGGTATAGCGAATCGAATCACGTTGGCGGACTTTATCCATATAAAATCCTTCCAATTGCAGTTTTGGAATTTCAGTCGAAACCAATCTTACACCACGATAAGTTTGTGGGAATAATCGTGCTGGTGAAGAGAAAATGGTGGGTAACTGAGGAACCAGATCTCCAACAAAAAGTTCATTTTTACTTAAGCGAGCTTTGCCCGTTACACCAATTTTTCCATAATAATCATCCCTAGAATTATCGGTATTGACAGGCAAAAGACCAGTCCGCGCATAATCATCTGCCGTGCTGCCCAATAAATTAAAACCAGCCATCGCAAGCACATCTACACCAAATCCAATAGCCCCATCGGTATAACCTGATTGTCCCTTAAATATCAGACCCTGAGCCCAGTCTCGAGCAGCAGTATAGGGATAAGGATCATTTTTATAATCCCGATCAAAATAGAAGTTGCGCAATGTAATTTCAGCCTGACTATCTGCAATGAACTGCGCATGTGCCATGTTCACAAAAATTGGGCACAAGCAGATCCCCATCCATAAAGATGTCTTTTTCATTTTTATCTCAACTTTTAATTTTAAAACAGATGGTTAGATCGATGTATTCAGTGAATAATTTTGAGCTTGTTGATGTCGATACACCGCTTTACCCAAGATTAATATCAGGAAAATTGCCAAGATAAAGACAATGCCGTAGTACGCATAAAGATGCTGAGGTGTCATTCCTTGATCTAAAAATAAACCTGCAATCGTTGGAGATAAAATGGCACCAATACGGCCAAATCCAATCGCATAACCTACACCGCGACTTCTGATATCCGCCTCGTAAATGGTCGGTGAAATTGAATAAAGACCTGCAACGCAGCCGTTAATGAGTGTACCCAGTAGCAAACCAACCATCAGCGCAATGCTCACTTGAGATGAAACCGCTACAAACAGGAAAATACAGAGTGCTGTTAAGCCCAAGAACAAACTAAGGGCATGAAAAATCTTAATCCGTGAAGCAAGAAGCCCAATAATTGCAGCACCAAAAATTCCACCAATACTGATTAAAATGCCTGTACTGACGCCTTGATCTCGCGACATACCCATCGCAATTAAAATTTTAGGAGTCCAGCTCATCACAAAGTAAAAACCAAACATCACCAAGAAAAACGCAAACCATAAACACAAAGTTTGAAAACCTTGATGACCACGGAACAGTTTCGCAACATCACTGCTCTTATGCTGTTCAACTTGCATATACTGCGGCAGCGTTTGTAAATGCTTCAACTGCATACGTTGCAGAATAATATTGGTATTTTCCAGCGCTCGTACTGGCTTTTTTGCCAGCAAATAATCCAATGACTCTGGGAGTAACCATAATGCAAAAGCAAACATGATGAGCGTAGTGATACCACCTGCTAAAAAGACAGAACGCCAGCCAAGATGTTCAATTAAAACAAAGGTAAGCACGCCACCTAAAGTTGCTCCAATACCATAACCTGTTGACATCAAACTGACTGCCAGACTTCTCCAACGTGCATTGGCATATTCACTCGCCAGTACATTACTACTCGCCAAGATTCCGCCAACCCCAATGCCAGTAATAAAACGTAGCGCAGCCAGCATCGTATGATTTTGTACAATTCCACAGGCTGACATGCTCAATCCTGCAATAATTAAACAAATCAGAATTAAGAAACGGCGACCAATTTTATCTGCTAAAGGTGCTAAAAAAATGGAACCTGCTGCCATACCAAAGAGTCCAGCACTGAGAAGTATTCCGATTTGTGCACCCGATAACGCCCATTCAGCAGAGACAGAGGGTGCAGTAAATGCCATCACCATGACATCAAAGCCATCAATCACATTCAGAAATATACAAATCAAAATGACGAACCATTGGTAACGGCTCATTTTATTATTGTTAATTTCGTCTAAAACATTTCTTTCCATTGTGTATCTCCCAATTAGGAACGGAAATACACACGACCATGTGAGAACACATCATTGGGTGATTATGCATATCCATATCCATAATTGCCTAGAAGGGATAATTAAGAATTAAAGTGACCCTGTACACAGATCATTTTTGTGAAGCATCCTGCTCTTTTTCTATACTGCATAATTGGATCCATAAAATCAACTAATTTGCTCTGATTTTTATTTCAACAATAAATAAAGCCATATATACTATTTAATATCATATACTTAACATAAAACATCCAATAAAAAAATTATTTAAAATTAAATTTGGATCCACTAAATTACTCATAAAACGTTTTAATTTCTTTATAAATGGATCCACAATTAAAATCCTACAGAACAATATCAACCAATTAAAAACTACTATTTCACATATATAAATCATATAAAAGCATCCTCATCGCATTTGACAAATTGAATAAATAGACATAAATTGGATCCAATAATTGACAAGGAGTCATCACAATGTTCATCAAAAATGCTTGGTATGTAGCATGTCGTCCAGAAGAAGTCCAAGATAAACCCCTCGGTCGTACCATCTGCGGTGAAAAAATTGTTTTTTATCGTGGCAAAGAAAATAAAGTTGCCGCTGTGGAAGACTTTTGTCCACATCGTGGTGCACCTCTTTCTCTCGGTTATGTTGAAGATGGCAATTTAGTCTGTGGTTATCACGGACTGGTGATGGGCTGTGAAGGAAAAACCATTTCTATGCCAGCACAACGTGTGCAGGGATTCCCATGTAATAAAGCCTATGCTGTAGTGGAAAAATTTGGCTTTATTTGGGTCTGGCCAGGTGAAAAAGATCAAGCAGATGAATCTAAACTTCCTGTATTAGAATGGGCAGATCACCCTGAGTGGAGTTATGGCGGTGGCTTATTCCACATTCATTGTGATTATCGCCTGATGATTGATAATCTCATGGACTTGACTCATGAGACCTATGTGCATTCCAGCAGTATCGGTCAAAAAGAAATTGATGAAGCCTTACCGACCACCAAAGTCGATGGCGATCATGTCATTACCGAACGTTATATGGAAAATGTCATCGCTCCTCCGTTTTGGCAAATGGCACTGCGTGGCAATCACTTAGCGGATGATGTGCCTGTAGACCGTTGGCAGCGTTGTCATTTCTTTGCACCAAGTAATGTACATATTGAAGTGGGTGTTGCTCATGCTGGACATGGAGGCTATGACGCACCCAAGGAAAAGAAAGTCTCTTCAATCGTGGTGGATTTCATCACTCCCGAAACAGAAACATCCCATTGGTATTTCTGGGGCATGGCACGTAACTTCCAACCTGAAAACAGCGAACTTACCGATCAAATTCGTGAAGGACAAGGCAAAATCTTTACTGAAGATTTGGAAATGCTGGAGCAACAGCAACAAAACATTCTGAATAATCCACAGCGCAAATTGTTAATGCTGAATATTGATGCTGGCGGTGTGCAATCACGCAAAATTATTGATCGCTTACTGAGTGAAGAAAGACTGGCTGCAACCCCAATTGAAGTGGTCAAATTTCCAAATATTCATGTGATTTAAGGATAAAAACATGGACGTGATTATAAATAAGATTCATCAACTCACCCCTTCCATTCGTGCATTTGAACTGGTTTCCAGCTCAGGCTCGGCTTTGCCGCGCTTTGAGGCTGGGTCGCATATTGATGTGCATTTAAAAAATGGATTAACCCGTCAATACTCGCTGTCCAATTGTTCCAGTGAACAACATCGTTATGTGATTGGGGTACTCCACGATGAAAATTCACGCGGTGGTTCCCGTTGCATGCATACGGACTATCGTGAAGGTGATGTGTTAAGTATTGGGCAACCACGTAATTTATTTACCCTGCATGAAAACACGAAAACAGCCCTGTTATTTGCAGGTGGGATTGGCGTTACCCCTATTCTTGCCATGGCATATCGCTTAAAGGCGCAGAATATTCCTTTTGAATTGCATTATTTTGTGCGCACCCATGAAATGATCGCTTTTTATGGCAATTTGACCACGCATTTTGCCGAGCAAGTGCATTTCCATATTCAGGATCAAGACGCAACGCAATGTGATATGCAAACTGTTTTACAGCATCCACATGAGAAAAAGCATCTTTATGTCTGCGGCCCTACAGGCTTTATGCAATTTGTGATGCAGTCTGCGGAAACTGCAGCTTGGCAGCCAGAGCAACTGCATCAAGAGCATTTTGTGGCACAGCAAAGCAAGCAGGAAAATGATGAAGCCTTTACCGTTGAAATTGCAGGTACAGGACGTCGAATTGACGTTCACACTGAACAGAGCGTGACGCAAGCCCTGTTAGCCCATGGTTTTGATGTGCCTGTATCTTGTGAACAAGGCATTTGCGGCACCTGTATTACCCGTGTGGTTTCAGGCACCCCAGATCATCGCGATATGTTTATGACTGATGCAGAACGTGCTTTGAATAATCAATTCACTCCGTGCTGCTCACGCTCGAAGTCCAAACATCTGGTGATTGAGTTATAAAAGTAGATCCCCACCCGAAATATATAGGGTGGGAAAATTTTAAGCTGTAGCGGTCAATATATTTTTAACGGTTTCACCCAACAACGCGACACTACTGTGTTCGCGCATTAAGGTTTCAGCACGCCCCGATTGGCGTTGCAGCAATGCTTCATAAATTGAGCAATGTTGCATATGCGCATAATGCAAACGTCGATATTCCGATAAGGCACGAGACTGGTCATAGGTGATGGCTTGCACAGAAGCCATAGGCAATTGATTGTTTTTTGCCAAAGCCTGAATTAAGGCGATGTTTTGAGCACCCTGAATGATGGTGTCATGAAAAATCACATTAAACTCATGATAACGTTCTAATTCTTCATCACCAAATTCGGTATGTTCCGCAAAAAGCTGTTCAATTTGTTCGATACAGTTTTTTAAGGTTTGCTGCTGCTCTGCCGATAAACCTTGTTCTGCCAAAGTTTTTGCCGCTAAGCCTTCCAGTACTCCGCGTACTTCCAGCGCATCATTCACCAGTTCATTTGAAATTTCACGAACGGTATAACCACGGGTTGGGTTCTTAATCAACAGCCCTTCTTGTTCTAACAGGCGAAAAGCCATACGCACAGGCTGGCGCGAGACCCCCAGTAATTCTGCTGTCGGAATTTCAGCGATACGACTACCACCTTCAAGTTCCCCAGCAATAATCATTTTTCTTAGTTTAATTAAAACTTGTTGTCCTGAAGACATCCTAGCCACACTTTATGCAAAACTTTCAAGCCATGCTAACAACTTCATTCCGCTGGTGACAATAGCTTTCTGGTCACGAATGTGTACCCGCCGCTGCATTTATTGCTAATCGTGATCTTTCCTCACAATTCAACATTATCTAGCGAGTGTTTATTTAAGATTATTGACCATGATGTCGAGGTTGTTACGAATCAGATAAGCCAAATTCATATCTATGCCCTGCAACATTTTCTGCTCCAAAGCTTCTACAATTTTATTGCATTCCGCCAATTTGACTAAACCGCTTTCGGTCACGGTCACGAGAATACGACGTCCATGAGTGGGATCTGGCTTTTTCTCAATCCAGCCGTTGCTGAGTAAATCTTGCAAAATTTTATTGGCAGACTGCGGCTTGATAAATGAGCGTTCTGCCAATTTAGCATTGGATAAATTACTTTTGGATGCCAATACCGACAGCGCGGTAAATTGTGGCAAAGTAATCTCATAATCTTTTAAATGTTCAGTTAAATATTGACTCACCACGCGATCCAAACGGGCAATGGTATAGCTTAATCGTGGTCCATCTTCTAGTTTAGCCATTGAACTTATATGCACTCATCTTTCATTATCAAAATCAAAAAATGAAAGAAGCATGAGCGTAAAATCTCATACTTCTTTCGGTCTAGACCGTTTAAGGTGCTGTGGAACTTTGCATTAACTGTACAGGCTGTTTAGGTTTTCTGACAAGCAGTAAGGCAGAAATTGCCGCAATCAAAATTACAGGAATACTTGAGCCAATCACAATCGTGGCACTTTTACCAATCGACAGTAAAAAACCTGCCAAAAGTGGACCTGCAAATGAGCCGATACGTCCAATCGCCACCGCTGCACCTACACCCGTGCCGCGCATTTCGGTTGGATAGTACATCGCTGCCAGACCATACAATGCCGACTGTCCACCCACAATAAACAAGCCACAACCCACTGCAGATAAAGCCAGTAACGCCACCGTCGGTGAAAACGACAAACAGCACAGTGAAACCAAAATACCCAAATAGATAAATTTAATTACGAAACTCATGCGCATTTTATCGAGCATCATGCCCATCAAGATTGAACCAAACATGCCGCCCACGTTGTAACCCATTTGAATATAGTTCGCCTCTAGTTTGGAAAGCCCTTGAGCCCCCATCAACAGCGGCAACCAGTTCAACAAGAAATACAGCACCACAAGGGTACAGAAAAAGCTGATCCAAATCTGAATGGTCGACATACGACGGTCTTTGGCAAACAGTACTTCCATAAAAGGTGTAGTTTGTTGACCTTGGGTTTTCCCATGTAAATAATCGCTAGATTCAGGCAAGAATTTTAACAACAACGGAATTAATAAAATCGGTGCAATACCGCCGACATAAAAAATATGACGCCACTCTGCATCGCCTGCCAACATCATGGCCACCACCGAAGTTAATAACCCTCCAAATGGAATACCGCTATACATCACACTCACCGCAGTACCTTTACGGTCAGAGGAAACCGCTTCCGATGCCAAAGTAATCATCATGGGCAAGGCACCGCCCATTCCCAGACCGGTCAGGAAGCGAATGAACAGCAGCAAGTCATAGTTTCCAGCGTAGGCCGTCATGAGCGACATGACACCGAACAATAAGATGCTAAAAATTAAAACTTTTTTACGACCAATGATATCTGCCAGTCTTCCTCCAATAATGGCACCCGGCAAGGTACCTAAAATTGCCGCACTAAACGCCAAGGCCATTTGTGCATTATCCAACATAAACTCTGCGCGCATGCGTGGTGCTGCAACCCCCATGGATTGAAGATCGAAACCCTCAAAGATGGCGATGGCAAAACACAGCAATAAAGTGATTTTCGCCTTTCCTGACGGATGTAACACTTTTTCCATAGTTCAATCCTTTTTTCACAGTTATTTCCATTCGATTTTGTTGTTTTGTGCTGTTCACTGAACACCCAATAAAATATCAGTTAGACTGATTAAAAAATCAATAGTAATTTTCAATATAATTTTAAAAAATATTTAATTTATATATTTTTTCATTACTTTATAAAATTTATTAGAAATTTTTCAAAAAACACTTGAATATAAGTTTAACTGATATTATGTTGAATACAGAACAAACAAACTGTCATTCAAGGAGTAAGCACATGACATATGAAAAACGTTGGGAAACTGTTGATGTTAAAGTTGAAAATGGAATTGCATGGGTAACATTCAACCGCCCAGAAAAGAAAAATGCCATGAGCCCGACATTGAATCGTGAAATGATTGATGTACTGGAAACCATCGAACTGGATCAAGATGCGCGCGTAGTGGTGCTGACGGGTGCTGGTGATTCATGGACTGCGGGCATGGATTTAAAAGAGTATTTCCGTGAAGTGGATACTCAACCTGAAATTTTCCAAGAACGTATTCGTCGTGATTCATGCCGTTGGCAGTGGCAATTGCTGCGCATGTATTCCAAACCGACCATTGCCATGGTCAACGGCTGGTGTTTTGGTGGCGGCTTCTCACCTTTAGTGGCATGTGATTTGGCGATTGCCGCAGATGAAGCAACCTTTGGTCTCTCAGAAATTAACTGGGGCATTCCGCCGGGCAACTTGGTCAGCAAAGCCATGGCAGATACCGTTGGTCATCGCACGTCGCTGTATTACATCATGACCGGTAAAACCTTCGGTGGTAAAGAAGCCGAAAACATGGGCTTGGTCAACAAAAGTGTGCCTTTAGCAGAATTGAAAGCTGAAGTGACAGAACTGGCAAATATTCTGCTTGAGAAAAACCCAGTGGTGTTACGTACTGCGAAAAATGGGTTCAAACGTTGCCGCGAACTGACTTGGGATCAGAACGAAGACTATTTATATGCCAAGCTAGATCAATGTATCCATCGTGATACTGAAGGTGGACGCCAAGAAGGTCTGAAACAATTTTTAGATGAGAAATCGATTAAACCTGGTTTACAAAGCTACAAGCGTACTGGTTAACTTTCTCTTTTCTAAATGGTTATGTAAGGATACAACCCATGCACAATGTACAGTCACTTAGACATGATGAATCTGTAGATCAGAGCAATGAATCTACATTTGGCAGTGCCACCAGCGCGATTAAAAAACTGGAACTGACACCGTTACTGATCCACGGTCAAGCTGTTGCTGCATCCAATCAGGCTACTTTTGAACGGATCAGCCCGATTGATGGTCAAGTTGCCAGTATTGCTGCTGCGGCAACGCTGGAAGATGTCGATCGTGCCATTGAATCTGCGGCTCAGGCATTTCAAGTTTGGTCGAAGCTATCTCCGACTGAACGCCGCTTACGTCTGCTTAAAGCCGCGGACTTGATGGATCAGAAAACTGAGCAATTTATTCAAATTGGTATGCGTGAAACGGGTTCGACTGCAACATGGTATGGGTTCAATGTCCATTTGGCAGCCAATATGTTGCGTGAAGCAGCAGCCATGACCACACAAATGGATGGTAGCCTGATACCTTCCGATGTGCCGGGTAATATGGCGATGGGCATTCGCGTCCCTTGCGGGGTCGTGGTTGGTATTGCTCCATGGAATGCCCCGATTATTTTGCCTACACGTGCCTTAGCCATGCCACTGGCTTGCGGCAATACCGTAGTACTGAAAGCCTCTGAAGCCTGTCCTGCAACGCAGCGCTTAATTGGGCAAGTGCTGCATGAAGCTGGCTTGGGGGATGGCGTGGTGAATGTAATTACCCATGCCGCTGAAGATGCTCCACAAATTGTCGAACGTTTAATTTCCCATCCTGCCGTAAAACGCATTAATTTTACTGGTTCCACCAAAGTCGGAAAAATTATTGCCGAAACCGCGTCAAAGTATTTAAAACCTGTGCTGTTGGAACTCGGTGGTAAAGCCCCTGTGGTGGTGTTGAATGAAGCCGATGTGGATGAAGCAGTGAATGCCGTTGCCTTCGGTGCCTTCTTTAACCAAGGTCAAATCTGTATGTCGACCGAACGTGTGTTGGTACAGGATGGCATTGCCGATCAATTCATTCAGAAACTGATTGAAAAAACCCGTACGATTCGTGCGGGCAATCCAAGCACACAACAATATGCGCTTGGGTTTTTAGAAAGTGCTCGTGCTGCACAGCGTATTCAACATTTACTGGAAGATGCGCAAAGCAAAGGTGCCGACTTGCCTTTGGGAATTCACATTGAAGCAACCACCATGCAGCCGACTTTGGTGCTGAATATTCAACCTGACATGGCATTGTATCGTGAAGAATCTTTTGGTCCTGTGTGTACGGTGCAACGTTTTGGCAGCCTTGAAGAAGGCGTTGCTCTTGCCAATGACAGTGAATATGGCTTATCTGCCGCTGTATTTAGTCAAAATATCGCGCAAGCGCTGGATGTTGCCAAACAGATTGATTCGGGTATTTGCCATATTAACGGTGCCACGGTGCATGATGAGGCGCAAATGCCATTTGGCGGAACCAAAGCCAGTGGTTATGGTCGCTTTGGTAGCAAAGCTTCGATTGCAGAGTTTACCGAATTACGTTGGATTACCATACAGACCCAGCCTCGCCATTATCCAATTTAAGGCTTGGACTGGCGTAGAAATAAAATATAAATTGCATGATGCAAAAAATATAAAAGCGCAGTGATGCGCTTTCCATGGAGTGAAAAACAATGCAAATGAATGCCACTCAATCACAAGATCGCGAACGACTGGTAAAACTTGGGCGTCATGATATTGATTACGTCTACAAAGATCAGGTTTTGTATCTGCATCCGAAAGAACAACTAAACAGCTATCCGCAAAAATTGACTGACCGCCTAATTCATTTTGCACAAACCAAACCTGAGCATATTTTTGCAGCAAAACGAAATACGCAAGGTGAATGGGTCAAGCTCAATTATGCTGAAGTGCTGCAGCGGGCTTGGCATATTGCCCAAGCCTTGCATAATCGCAATCTCAGTGAACAACACCCTTTAGTGATTTTATCGGGCAATGATCTGGAACATTTAACCTTATCCATGGGCGCAATGTTGGCAGGGGTTCCTTTCTCGGCCATTTCCCCTGCCTATTCACTGATTTCACAAGATTTCGGCAAGTTAAAGCATGTTTTTGATGTGCTGACCCCGGGCATGGTCTATGCCAATGACGGTCGTGCTTTTGCCAAAGCCGTTGCAGCTTGTGCCCCTGCTCACATTGAAATTGTGACCAATAAAGGCATTATTGGCGATCATAGTTGTACTGCCTTTCAAGAACTTTTAGATACGCCTGTGAGCAATGTGCAGGAGCATTATCAAAGTTTAGATGAACACCAGATTGCCAAGTTTTTATTTACTTCGGGTTCAACCAAACTACCAAAAGCAGTTCCCACTACCCATTTAATGTTGACTGTAAATCAGCAGATGTTGCTCCAAACTTTCCCTGAGTTTGAAGAAACACCGCCAGTCTTGCTGGATTGGTTATCTTGGCATCATACCTTTGGTGGCAGTCACAATGTCGGGATTGCTCTATATAACGGTGGCACCATTTACATTGATGATGGCAAACCTGTCGCTGGTAAGTTTGATGAAACCATTCGCAACTTAAAAGAAATTTCACCGACGGTGTATTTGAATGTACCGAAAGGTTGGGAAGAACTCACCGACGCCCTCGAAAAAGATGCCGAACTGCGTGATCGTTTCTTTGCAAAAGTCAAAGTGCTGTTTTTTGCAGGAGCCGCCTTGTCCGAAGCAGGCTGGAACCGTTTAGACCGTATCGCGCAGCAACATTGTGGTGAAAAAATTCGCATTATGAGCGGTCTCGGCATGACCGAAACGGCACCTTCTTGCGCGTTTACCACAGGTCCACGCGTGATGGCAGGCTTTATTGGTTACCCAGCACCCGGTTGTGAAATCAAGCTGGTGCCATATGGCGACAAACTGGAATTCTGTGTCCGTGGCAAACACGTCATGAAAGGCTACTGGCGTTTAAATGCGGACCAACACAGTTCTGTGTTTGATGAAGAAGGCTTTATCCACACGGGCGATGCCGTGCGTTTGGTGGATGATCAGGATCCTACTCAAGGGCTGATGTATGACGGGCGTATTGCCGAAGACTTTAAGCTCAATACAGGCACCTTCGTCAATGTCGGGACTTTACGCAATAAAGTGCTGATTCAAGGCAATTTACTGATTCAGGATGTGTGCATTACCGGTTCCAACCTGAATGCGATTGGCTTCCTGATTTTTCCAAAACTGGATGCCTGCGCCGATTATGCAGGACTTGCTTTATCCGAGCATAGTGCTGCAGAAATCTTGAAACATCCAAAAGTTCAGCAATGGTTCCGTCAATTTTTGATGCACTACAACAAGGATGCGACAGGAAGTTCCAATCGTGTTTCGATGCTGTATCTGCAAACTGAACCACCGCAATTGGATGCAGGTGAAGTGACCGATAAAGGTAATCTCAATCAAAGCAATATTCTAAAGCGACGCGCGGAGAAAATTGCCGAGTTATATCAAAAGCAAACCGAGAATTCCCTGATTATTCGGATTCCGACCTTAAATAACTAAACCACTGAAATAACAGTAAAAAAGCTCAATTTATTTTGGGCTTTACCCCTACTTTTGCCAAAAAAAGGTTAAGTATGCAGCAAGATACTGAATTTGAACTGTTTCGCGATAACTATCGCCGCTTCCTGAAAGAATTTGTCGCACCGCATTATGAGCAATGGGAAGAAGATGGTCTGATCCCTAGAAAACTGTGGAATCAGCTAGGCGAAAACGGCTTTTTATGTGTAGATGTGCCTGAGGAATATGGCGGCTATGGTGCCCCTGTACACTATTCTCTGATGCTGGTACAAGAAACCGCACAAGCCGGTTTTACCTCTTTAGCGGTTGCCATTGGCGGGCAAAATGAACTGGTCTCCCCGTATATTCAAAACATCGGCAGTGAAGAGCAGAAAAAACATTGGTTGCCGAAAATGGTGTCTGGCGAAGTGGTGACTGCAATTGCCATGACTGAAGCCAATGCTGGTTCAGACTTACAAGCCATACGCACCCAAGCCATTTTGAACGATGACCATTATCTGGTGGATGGTTCTAAAACCTTTATTTCCAACGGTATTCATGCCGACCTGATTGTACTGGTCACCAAAACCGATCCTGAAGCGCGCGCCAAAGGCATTTCCCTGTTACTGATCGATGCTACTTTAGCTGGGGTCGAAAAAGGCAGATCACTGAAAAAGATTGGCTTACATGCCCAAGACACTGCCGAATTATTTTTTGATCAGGTCAAAGTGCCGAAAACGCAACGACTCGGGGAAGAAGGCAAAGGCTTTGCCTACCTGATGCAGGAACTGCCACGTGAGCGTTTAAGTATTTCCATGATGGCACTGGGTTCTATTTTGGGTGCTATCGAACTAACCAAAGATTATGTGCAGGAACGCAAAGCCTTTGGACAACCCTTAAGCCAAATGCAGAACACGCGCTTTGTACTTGCCAATACCCAAATTAAAGCCAAAGCTGCACAGGCTTTTGTCGATCAATGTGCCGAGCAATATAGCCGAGATGAACTCACCGTGACTCATGTTGCTGCCTTGAAATGCTTCATCACCGATACCCAATGTGAAGTGATTGATCAATTACTGCAACTGTTTGGCGGCTACGGTTACATGCAGGAATATCCGATTTCTCGTTTCTTTGTCGATGCTCGCGTGCAGAAAATTTACGGCGGCACCAATGAAATTATGAAAGAAATCGTGGCGCGGGAAATGCTCGGAAAATAATTCTTTTAGCAAGAAATCAAGAACAGACCTCAGTGCGAGGTCTGCATGTAAAACAACAATGATATTTCAGGAAGAAATGCAATGCAGTCTAAATTATGGATGTACTCTACCCTTATGCTTTCCAGTTCAGTATTTGCGGGCAGCTTTATTGATAACAGTACGGTCGACTTAACCACGCGAAATTTTTATTTTGATCGTGACTATCAGGAAGTCTCCAAATATCCAGCCATGAAAGATTGGACACAGGGTCTTATTTTCAGAGCCAATTCAGGCTATACCGAAGGAACGATCGGTTTTGGTCTGGACATTTTAGCCACCGCAGGCTTTAAACTGGATGCCAGTGCCGATTATGCTGGCACGGGCAACTTACCGCGTGATCCTGTCACCAACGAACCGGCGGATAGTTATGGACAGATTGGAGGGACAGGCAAATCTAAAATCAGTAAAACCGAGTTAAAAGTCGGTACGCTCCGTCCCATGAATCCTGTTTTGGTCGCATCGCCCGCGCGCCTGTTACCGCAAACCTATCGGGGTATTTCCTTAGAGTCGAAAGATATTACGAATCTAGATTTCCAATCGGCGTATATCGATCAGGTCAATCAACGCGATTCGACCAACTGGGAAAATATGCGCATTTCAGCGGTCAATGGACGCTTTAAAAGTGCCGATACCGATCAACTTTATTATCTCGGGGGCAATTACCAGCTCATTCCAAGCACCAAGCTGACCAGTTTTTATATGGATGTAGAAGACCTATATAACCAGTCCATGTTTGGGATAACCTATAATCACAAATTTAATGACAGCAACAACTTTAGCTCACAACTACGCTATTACCGTAGCCGTGAAGATGGGCAAGCCAAAGCAGGTTTAGTGGATAACGACCTGATTCATGGGTATTTTGAACTGAAGCATCAAAATCATAAATTTATTTTGGCAACCTTCCATCATAACGGCGATACCGCATTTCCCTATTTAACCGGTGGTGAAACAGGGCTACTGATTGACACGTGGCCAGCGGAATTTTTAAATCCCAAAGAGCATGTTTACAGCTTCCGCTATGAATATGATTTTAAAAATTATGTGCCGGGTTTACGTTTCATGACCCGTTACACCACAGGCGATAATATTTATGCACCAAATTTGGGTGGAACAAATTTAAAAGAACATGAAACCGATTTTGACATTGGTTATACCGTACAAAATGGACCTTTAAAAAATCTCGGTTTGCGCGCCCGCTACGCGATGTATGACAACAACATGCTCTCGACCGCCAACATCAAACCATCCAACGAAACCCGCATCAATATCGACTACATGTGGAAATTTAAATAATGCCTAGCGAGGTTCTGCTGCTGTCAGAACCTCTTTTTATTGCGAGAACATTCTAATGAAAAAAATACTTGGACTTTGCTTTGGCTTGAGCCTATTCAGCCAGAGTTATGCTGAAACGCAATACCATCCACCAGCACCGCATCTGGAACCGCTGGCGCAATTTAGTGTGGATTTAAATGCACCTGTTTGGGAACTGGGCACCACCAGCGATGGGGGAAAACGCCGAATTATTCCGATTACAGGAGGCACTTTCCAAGGCAAACAGCTTAAGGGTCGTATTTTAAATAATGGTGCCGATTGGCAAATTGTGGATAGTCAGGGACTTGCGATTATTGACACCCGCTACCTGCTCGAAACTGACGATGGTGCATTAATTTATTTACAAACCAAGGGCTATCGACATGGTTCCAGCGAGGTTTTAAAGCAACTGGCGCAAGGCAAAGATGTCGACCCGAACACATACTATTTCAAAATCACCATGCAATTTGAAACCAGCGCACCGAAATATGCGTGGCTGAATCAAACCGTTGCCGTTGGAAGTGCCATGCGTCTAGGCAAAGCCGTGATTTACGATGCTTATACGCTGCAATAAGCCACTTTGCCGCACCCATCTTTTAGTCATTGTTTGAAAAACGGATCTTTCTTTATGACCCTCAGCCCTTTAGTCAACTTACCTCCCATCCATCATCTGCTGGGCGGACACAATATTCAATGGAATGCCGACCAGACTGAACTGGAAATCAGTTATGTGGCGCTAGATAGCTTTACCAATCCGCGCGGCAGCGTAGAAGGTGGCATGGTCTGCGCCATGCTGGATGATGTGATGGGACTGTTTGCGTATCTTGCAAATCATGAAACCCCTGCAACCACCATTAACCTGACCATGGATTTCCTACGCCCCTGCCAAGTCGGCACGGTACTCACCAAATGCCGTTTTACCAAACAAGGCAAAGCCATACTTTGCCTAGAGAGTGAAGCATGGCAAAACCAAAAAATGATTGCACGAAGCACTGCAAATTTCATGGTGCTCCATCCTTAATATCCAACATGCATTGATATGGAACTTCAATAATGCAAACAATCTTAAAACAAAAAAAATGGCTGAAACAACTCAGCTATCTGATGTTATGTACCACCCTTGCTGCCTGTGGCGATGGGGAAAATGACAACACTGCCACAAGCCAAACCACGGTCAGTGTTCCGCAACTCACACCTGCTGTGGGTACCAATTTAAAAGGTGCCTGCACAGATTTAACCGGTTTCCAATATGAGCAAACCACGATTACTTCTGCAAGCTTACAAGCCGCGGGTACGTTTAAAGTGGCAGGGCAAGACATTGCGGCACACTGTCTGATTACGGGTTATATGCATCAACGGGTTAGCCCTGTAGATGGACAAACCTATCAAATTGGCTTTGAAATGCGACTCCCGATCGATTGGAATGGGCGCTTCCTGTATCAGGGCAATGGCGGAACCGATGGCAATATTGTGACCGCAACAGGTCAGGTCGGCAGTGGCGGACCACTCACCAATGCACTGCATGATGGTTTTGCGGTGATTTCCTCAGATGCGGGACACAATTCGGCACAGAATCCATTGTTTGGTTTAGATCCTCAAGCTCGCATAGACTATGGTTATGGTGCTATCACCAAACTCACACCAATGGCGAAAAGTCTGATTCAAGCCGCATATGGCAAACTGCCCGACCGTTCTTATGCGGGTGGAACCTCAAATGGTGGACGGCATGCCATGATGGCAGCCACCCGTTTGGGAGATCAGTACGATGGTATTCTTGCCAGTACCCCCGGGTTTCACTTGCCACACGCGGCGGCAGCACAACTGTATACCGCACAACAATTACGTCGCGTTGCGACCGATGAAAATGATTTAAGCACTGCGCTGACATTGCCTGAACGAAAAGTGCTTGCTCAAGCCATTCTGGATCAATGTGATGGGCTGGATGGTGTGGCAGATGGTTTAGTCCAAGATGTCGAAGCCTGTCGTACAGCATTTGATATTCATAGCGATGTTCCGATCTGTACTGGCACACGGGATGGCAGTTGTTTATCTTCAGCGCAAATTGATGTGCTGGCCAATATCTATCGTGGTCCAGTCAATTCAACAGGCGAAGCATTATATGCCACGCAACCGTTTGATCCGGGGCTGATCGGCAGTAACTGGGCCAGTTGGAAATTTGAATCTTCCGTTGGTACGGCACGTGATCCTGTCGCGGTCGGGATTATTTTTCAGGTTCCACCCAATCCAGACATGATGCTGAATTCCCGTCAATTTGCCTTTAATTTTAATTTCGACACGGACTATGCAAAATTGTCCGCCACCAATGAAACCTATACCGAAAGTGCCATGTCCTTCATGATTCCACCTGATGAATTGAATCTGGACAAACTGCAGCAACATGGCGGCAAAATGATTGTGGTTCAAGGCACAGCTGATGGCGTCTTTTCAGTCGATGATACCCAAAACTGGTACGATAAATTACTGCAAAAATATCAAAATAATGCTTCAGGCAATGCCCCGAGTTTTGCCCGTTTCTTCCGTGTGCCGGGTATGAATCACTCTCGCGGAGGGATTGCCACCGACCAGTTTGATGCCCTAACGGCCTTGGTGAATTGGGTGGAATATGGTCAAGCCCCTGACCAAATTATTGCGGCCGCACGCGGTGAAGGCAACCTAGGTGGTCAAAATACTGAACTGCCGACAGACTGGTCGGCAACCCGTACTCGCCCGCTTTGTCCATACCCGCTGATTGCCCGCTATAACGGTCAGGGCGATAGTGAATTGGCTGAAAATTTCAGTTGTAAATAAGCTTTAAAAATAAAGAGAGCAAATCCTTGCTCTTTTTTTTGCATTTAGATAAAAGGATGCTGCATTAGTCCTGTTGCTGAATTGATGCAAACTCTTGCTCAGGTGTTCCTGCAATCAAATGATGACGGCTATAGACCAGATAATAAACAATAAATATGGCATAAATCAGTGCAGCCATCAGCCAGACTTTTGGATCGACCATTAAGCCTGCCACAACTGCAATACACGCCAACACTAGCGCAATACTCGAAGTAATCATTCCACCAGGGGTTTTATAAGGACGTGGTAATTCAGGACGTGAAATCCGCAATTTAATATGTGACAACATCATCAACACATAGGAAATGGTCGCACCAAACACCGCCATCAAAATCAGTAAATCCCCTTCACCTGTCAAAGACAGAATAAAACCAATCACCCCAGGAATCACAATTGCCCATGTCGGTGCATGATTTTTATTGGTCAGTGATAAGGCTGAAGGCAGATAACCCGCCCGAGACAAGGCAAATACTTGGCGCGAATAGGCATAAATAATCGAAAAGAAACTGGCAACCAAGCCTGCCAATCCGACAAAATTGACAAAACCTGCCACCCAAGCATTTTGACCATATACCGCTACCAGTGCATCCACCAGCGGTGCGCCTGAATCTTTAATTTGATCTGCACCCATCGCCCCTGCACTTAAGAATAGAATCAGCAAGGCAAAGGCAGCCAGAATCAGCATGGAACCGATTAAACCTCGAGGCAAGGACTTTACAGGATCCTTGGCTTCTTCTGCTGCCAAAGGCACCCCTTCTACGGCCAGAAAAAACCAGATTGCAAAGGGTACAGCCGCCCAAATTCCCATATAGCCAAAGGGTAAAAATGCACTGGCACCCGCAGCTTGATGGGCGACTGGAATATTAAATAAATTGCTCGCATTAAAATGCGGTAGCATCGCCACAATAAATACCAGCAATGCCACACTGGCAATTGCAGTAATTCCGAACATGATTTTCAGGGCTTCACCTGCACCTTTTAAATGAATACCCATAAAGAAAATGTAACAGAGCAAATACACCACCCAACCGCCTATGCCGAACAGCGCTTCGCAATAGTTGCCAATAAACACCGCAATTGCAGCAGGTGCCACGGCGTATTCAATTAAAATTGCGGTACCTGTTAAATAGCCCCCAAACGGGCCGAAGGCAACCCGAGCAAAGCTGTAGCCCCCACCTGCCGTGGGTAACATGGTCGACATTTCCGACATGGATAAACTCATGCACAAATACATGAAGGCCACCACCAGCGTGGCTATAAACAGTCCACCCCAGCCGCCTTGTGCAATACCAAAATTCCAGCCTGCAAAATCGCCTGAAATAACATAAGACACGCCCAATCCAACCAAAAGCAACCAGCCCACGGCACCTTTTTTTAATTGTCGTTGTGCAAAATATTCGGTGTTCTCTGCCACACCATCCGCAGTTAATGTCAGTTCTTCTTTCATGATTTCCGATCACCTATTCACCAATTCTGTTGCCTTAATATCGGTGAAATATCGGCTTTAAACTTGACAATAAATCATGAGCAAAGTCGCTTGAAGTCAAGTTGCCCTTTTTTTTCTTTTATAAGATCAGCTCAAAGTCATGGTTCAAGAACGAGATATGAGAACTGAAGGAGTACATGATGACCGCTGAACAAAACGAATATTTAAGCATTCAACAACTCTACCTCATTGCCCAAAAAGCGATGCAAGCCTACCCTTCGGAATATCACGGAGAAATCAAATTACTGTGCCAATCCGAAAATGCCACTTTTGTGGTGAAAACAGCTCAACAACAATATGCGCTGCGTATTCATCGTCCCAATTATCATTCTAAACAACAGATTGAAAGTGAACTGGCATGGCTGAATGCACTGCATACTTCTGGCATCGCCGTACCAATAGCAATTCCCGATCTGCAAGGACAAAAGGTACAAAGTTTATATTTAACGCCTGAAATTTGCCGACATGCGGTTTTATTTCATTGGGTGCAAGGAATGATGCCCACTGCAGACAATGTCGATCCGCACGACTTTAAGCAGTTGGGAGAAATTACCGCACAACTCCATGCGCAGAGTAAACGCTGGCAAAAACCCGAGCATTTCCAGCGCATTGTTTGGGATCATGAAAGCATGCTGCATGCTAATGGACATTGGGGCGACTGGCGGCATGCCACACATTTAAACCGCCAAGATCATGTGATTATTGATGAGGCGATTGAGCGTATTGCCACAGAATTGGCGCAGTTTGGAAAAACACCCGATCGTTATGGTTTGATTCATGCCGACCTCCGTTTGACTAATCTGTTGCTGAACGATCAGAAAGTTGGGGTGATTGATTTTGATGACTGCGGCATGAGCTGGTTTATGCATGATTTGGCGGCAGCCATCAGTTTTAATGAGCACTATGCGGCTGCACCCGCTTGGGTCGAAAAATGGTTGAATGGTTATGAAAAAGTCGGGCACATCAGCGCGGAAGAATATGCGCTTATTCCGACCTTCATTATGCAACGCCGCATCCAGTTAATGGCATGGGTTGGCTCACATGCTTCGACCGATATGACAAAAAGCTTGGGCAATCAATGGTCGAATGAAACCGTCAGACTATGTAAAAAGTACTTAAATCATCAATTACCCGCAGGTGTATAGAAAACGTAAGCTGTCTTGCAATCATCGTACAATCTAACCACGCATGGCATAGCTCTTGCTTAATTCAGGAATGTTCTCCGCCTAATTCAAAGAGGCTATGCGTGATTCAATTTAATCCTCTCTCTGCCCAACAACATGAAATCAGCAATCAAGGCATTTTGTCTGCCGCCGCATCTGGACTGAGTGACTTTATTCTGCACAAAGGTGCCGATGTTGATCGTATTTTTGGGATCAGCGGTATTAACCCCGAATTGCTGCTTAGCCCCACCTTAAGCCTACAACTCACCAATTATTGTGAAGTGCTGGAGCAATCCGCCAAACTGTCGCACTGTGATAATTTTGGATTGCATTATGGACAGCAATTTCATCCCAAAGCCTTGGGGTTGATTGGTTATATCGGTTTATGTTCAGCCTCTTTGGAAGATGCGCTGAAAAACATGACCTCGCATTTTCATTTGCATCAAAAAGACACCTTATGCCGTGTGGTTGAAGTTCATGATGCCTATCGTTTTGATTATCAGGTTCAGCATGGTGCGATTCTGTCGCGCCGACAAGATGCCGAGCTGACCATCGGCATGTTTATGAATGTGATTCGTGAAGTACTGGGTGCACATTATTCACCACGTGAAATTCACTTTGAACATCCACGTCCTGAATTTTGGCAAGAACACAGTAAATTATTTAATGCGCCTGTGTTTTTTGATCAGCCGTATAATTCCATTCTGTTTGCCAAGTCAGACTTAAAAACCCGCATGCCACAGTCCGATCCACTGTTGCTGACCATGATGCTGGATACCCTGAAAATTCTAAATACCCAATCGCATTCGCAAAGCCTGATTAATCAAGTACGTTCGCACATTCAGCAAGATCTTATTCAAGGCGAACCAAATCTAGAAAAAATTGCTTATGCGCTGAATCTCAGTCCTTGTACCCTGTCGCGACGCCTTAAATCGTATGACATCACCTTTACCCAACTGATTGACCAAGTCCGCTATGAGCTGGCAAATAACTATATTAAACAAAAGAACTTACCGATTTCAGAGGTGGCTTTTTTATTGGGCTATTCCGAGGTCAGTGCCTTTTCGCGTGCCTTCAAGCGTTGGTTTGGCTGTACCCCACGCCAATTGCGGCACTAAAACAACTGATGTAAAAAACCCACAATATCGTGGGTTTTTATTTGGCTTGGGAAATAAGTACTTTTACTTTTTCAACTTGCTTAGTGCCTGATCCAGCGCCCCCACCAACCAGTCGATATCTTGCTCTTGGAACACCAACGGTGGTCTGAGTTTCAAGACATTGCCATATGGTCCTGCAACCGAGGTCAGTACTCGATGCGTATTACGCAATTCTTCAATTAAATCTAATGCCAAAGCTTTATCTGGGCTTTTACTGTCACGGTCTTGTACCAGTTCAAAGCCAATAAATAAACCTGCACCGCGGACATCTCCCACACATTCATGTCGATCCATCAACTTACGCAGTTCCGCCAACAGCATACCGCCTAAACGCTGGCTATGCGCTTGTAAGTTTTCTTCCTGAATGGTTTTCAGCACGGCTTGTGCCGCAGCCATAGCCACGGGATTCCCCCCAAAGGTATTGAAGTACGGAATTTTATGACTGAATGCCGACAACACTTCATCTTTAGCCAACAAGCCCGACACCGGAATACCATTGCCCATCGGTTTACCCGTGGTGATGATATCAGGCACGACACCGTGACGACCAAAGCCCCAGAAGGAATCGCCTGTACGGGCAAAGCCTGGCTGGACTTCATCGGCAATAAAAATTCCGCCATTGGCATGCACCACATCGACTGCTTTTTGTAAAAAGCCGACTGGATTTGGCATTACCCCATCCGATGAAAAAATCGAATCTGCCAAGAAACCTGCAAACTGAATGCCGTTGGCGCGCAGATCATCAATCTGTTCCTGAATTTTTTGTGCAAACCAATCGCCCAAGTCTTCCCCTGTAAAACGGTATTGATCGGGTGCAGCCACCAAACGCGTGGTCGCGGCCAAGGTTTGTCCTGTCCCTAGCGCTGGCGAACAGCCCGAGGTTAAATCACTGGTACCGTGATAGGCTTCTTGCGACACAATAATACCCGTGCCGCCTGTGTACTCGCGGGCAATCCGAATGGCCAAATCATTGGCTTCAGAACCTGTACACATATACATGGCTTTATTGATTTCTGATGGCACGGTTGCCAAAAGCTCATCGGTATAATCCAAAATGCGTTCATGTAAGTAACGGGTATGCGTATTCAACATTTGCATTTGCTGATTCACGGCTTCAATTACAGCAGGATGGCAATGCCCTATACTGGCAACATTGTTGTAGGCATCAAGATATTTATTGCCCTCGGCATCCCATAAATACTGCCCTTCACCTTTGACCAAATGCACTGGATTTCGGTAAAACAGTCGATAGGATTCACCTAAATTTTTACTGCGTCGATCAGTTAATTGTCTGGTTGCTGGATCTAGAGCATGCGCATGTTCGGCACGAAAACTGTTGGTATCCATAATGGTAGATCGTGTATTCATCAGCAATTCCTCTGTCACAAATTCTTTATTCGTTCGTTTGAATGGCTTTTATATTGCACAGCTCTGTTTTTTCTGACTTGACACTAAAACTCTAATTTAGGCTTTTAATGTCAAAATTGAATGAAAGGAAGATTGCATGTTTATTAGCGGAACCTGAGCCTCTGATCCGTTTCGATACTTTTCATAGTCGATATTCAGTTGGATCAATTAGAATAACAATAGCTCTAAAAAGCTTAAACCCTTGCAGTTTAAGCCTCTCTTGACTCTCAACCGCCAATTGCTTAGCGATTGAGTCTGTTTTTAAAACACTTTACTTCTTCAAATAAAATACACTTCATTAATCGAAATCAGTGCATTTTTAATTGTGGTCGAGAAGACTTGGCCAAGACATCTTTTAACATCAAAATGCCTGTTTTAAATAACCCATGCAAAGCAATTTGATGAAACCGATACAGTGACATATACATCATGCGCGCGACAAAGCCTTCAATATTAATATTGCCCATGACATGCCCCACACTGTTGCGATCACTTAAAGACACCAAGGATCCTTTGTCTTTAAAAATGAACTGTGGCAAAGCTTGCCCCATGACATAAGCCGATAATGCCTTTTCTAAAAAAATGGCCTGTTGATTTGCTACTTGCGCACGTGGTGCCAAAGGACGCTCCTTCCCCTCTGGGGTATAGCTTGCACAATCGCCCATCGCAAAAATGCACTCATCACGCGTTGTTTGCAACGTCGATTTCACCACCAGCTGATTGATGCGATTGGTTTCCAAGTCGGCAATATTCTTTAAGAAATCAGGTGCTTTAATACCCGCAGACGAGACCTTTAAGTCCGCGGGTAACTGAGTGCCATCATCAAAATAAATATGAGCTTCATCAATTTTCTTCACTCGACTGTTGGTGCGTACATGGATGCCCATGTTGAGCAACTCTTCCTCAGCCAGACTGGAAATTTTGGCGTTCAATGCGGGCAAGACACGATCCGCCGCCTCAATTAAGGTAATCTGCACGTTGTCGGGTTTGATGCTATCCAAACCATATTTGCAGAATTGATGTGCGGCAAAATCCAACTCAGCGGCTAACTCCACTCCCGTAGCACCTGCCCCAATAATGGCGATATTCAGCAGACTCGGCTTTTCATTTTCAATTAAGCTATTGGCTTGTGCTTGCAGATAGAGATTTAAAAATTCTTTTTGCAAGTAATCGGCTTGTGCACGTGAATCTAAACACACGCAATGCTCTTTCGCGCCTTCGGTATTAAAATCATTGGAGGTTGAACCGACTGAAACCACCAAAACATCATAGGCAAGCGCACGACTAGGTGCGATTGTTTCCCCCTGATGCGAACTTAATTCTTCCAGTTGAATGGTTTTATGGGTCCGATCAATATTGATCATTTTCCCCAAATAAAACTCAAAATGATTCTTCTTGGCATGTGCAAAGTAGTTCAATTCATCATCATGTGAATTTAAGGTACCTGAAGCGACTTCATGTAACAGTGGTTTCCAGATATGTGTGAGCGTGGCATCCACCAAGATAATCTCGGCTTTATTTTTTTTGCCTAAACGATTCCCTAGGCGTGTCGCAAGTTCTAGTCCACCCGCTCCACCACCAACAATCACGATCCGCATTTTACACTTTTTGTTTTCACTATTTTTCAGCAGCATGGCTGTTTCTCCAATTGTTTGATGGTTATGAAACATACGACGCATAGCCATCAAATAATTGCCTAAGGAATGAGCATCCTTCCAGATGTTTCAAAATGTATCCTAAATATTTTAAATAAACAATAGTGATAGCCAACATTTTTTCAGGAAATAATGTCTCTTTAGGGTGAGATAAATTGACGAAAATGCTTCATTCCAAGCAACATCAAAATTCAAATTAAACATCTTACACACTTGATTTATATTTATTTTTAAAAACACACTCAACTTTATAGTGACGATCTAAAATCCAAGATTCATCGCCAATAATGCTGTTCCTTAGGCTTGTAAAAAAAATTGACATTCGCCAAAAAATAAAATTTTTATTCTAAATTTACATGATTATTCAAGCTTAAATAAGCTTGCCGTGACTCGATACCCATTTAAATAAGCCTCCTCAACTCGCAATAAATCAAGTTAATTTAAAAAAAACTATTTAATAAATTTAATTAATATGAAAGCGCATCTCCTCCATTTTTTAATGAAGCTTTGATTGCTGAACATTATATTTTGAGTAAAGAAAGGACAGAATTCACCCACGTGCATCACATCCGATTGAGCGTTTGGTAAAAGTACATGTTTTTATGAGCATTCAAGCTTTAACTAATGGTAACGGTCTGATTTCACGGATATTCATCAACTGAGAACTTATGAAAACCATACATCTGATATAAGTTACATAACTTACGTCAGTTACGTCAGTTACGTCAGTTACGTCAGTTACGTCAGTTACGTCAAAACCGTTTACCTTATTACGTAGTTCTTGATCAATGGCTCATTTTAGGAAAGGCTAAACCTTTTATTCAATTAATTGCTTATGCTGTACTGGATAGATTGCAGCCTTAGCAAATGGTTTGAGGAGTTTAAAAGTTCTTCTTGATCTAATCCGAAAGATCCCATCCAATCATCTTTGTTACCCTATCTATCAAGTTAACGAAGCCTAACAATCTAACTCAACGTCCCGAAAATACTTGGCTTGGTTCCATCTTCAATACAGGACGTATGCTCAGTGCAGCGGCAACCACACAAACCAGTACAACCGTCACGGCACCCAGCACTGGCGTAAACCACATCATTCGAAACGGATAACCAGCCATTATTGCCATTTGCCCAATAATGGCACAGAGTCCCAGCCCAAGACCCGTTCCAAAAAGTCCACACAGCCCCGCCTGAGCGAATACCATGCTTAAAAGCAGTTTCGGTGTGGCTCCCATCGCACTGAGTACTGCATAATTCCGCAAGTTTTCGTTGGTAAACATATAGAGCATGACGCCTGTTACACCGAAGCCGACAGACATAGCCAAGGTCAGCATTGCTCCGATGTCCCCCACATCCTCAGAATTCAGCAGAAACACAATGCACCGTATCGGATTTAAACGCAGTCGATGTGCGTGCACGCAGCCCCGTTGCCGACTCAATGCGCACTGCCAAGTCCTCAGGAAGCACTTTCGGTACTGCAGTCACCAGTACGAAGGTCAGTTGACGTCGTTCTGGCGGCAAAATGCGAATTGCATTCGAAAATGTCGTATAGAGCAACGGACGCGGTGGGAATCGTGGCAGCCCTTGCGATTGCCCCAGAATCCGTACGCTATGATCATTCAGGAGTAATTCATCGCCTGTGGTCAGTTCACGGGTTGGTGCATCAAAATCTATTTTACCTTGTGGCAGTTGCTCAGAAATTTGCATTGCGGTTTCCAACTTCCCACTGGTCCCCCCAGCATCAATCACCACAGCATCAGGAACTCTCAGCAAGCTAGGCATTACTTTATTTTGGATGCTCGGCATGCCGAGCAATGTTGCATCATCGACACCAATCACTTGAAAAGGCTGATAGCGCCCATCTGGGAAGCGGACATCTGCCGTGGCAAACATCAGCGGTACGGCTGACTGTACCCCTGCTACACTGCGCACTCTAGCCAATGCTTGTAGGGACATATTGGTGGTTTGCTCCACTGAAGTGACAGCAGGATCCATCACCCATACATCTACAGAGCCATTCTCAAAAATGGGGGCATAACCGCGCGTCATGATTCCAGCGAAGTAGGAAGCCGCGAATGTCACCAAGAATGAGGTAAAGGTAATACCAAAGATTAAACCCACATATTTGGCACGATCACCCAGCAGCATTTTTAAGGCTATACGTAACATTTGGGTAATCCTTTAATGCATGCAGACGGTCTGGATCCTCACAAGACCTTCGTGGAAGTTGCAGCTAATGCGGCTTGAGGCTGTTTGCCATTTGAGGATGGACTCGCTGGGGTTTCAATAAACACATCGACTCTGCCCAACGTAAATGGGCAAGGTAGTGTGATCAAAGCTATAAAGGACCTGCAAGGCACGGGTATCGACCCGCTCGGTGCTATCGCCCGTCAATGAAGTTTTGGGCAGCACATAGGGATCCACGCGTTCAAATTTCAGAGCAGTGTGTAAGTCTGGATTACCCCGTACAAATGCCACGGCTTGTGCACCTGGCTGAATGCGCCATGCATCATTTTCATCAATATCTGCACGTACAAATAGCCGATCATCATTGCCTAGCAACATCGAAGAGTCAATGGGCGCACCACCTTCTAAGAATGCACCGATACGAATCTTGTTTTGTAATACCCGACCGCGAACTAATGCACGTACAGTATAGCGTTCAATATCCATCTGTATTTGCTTGACCTGCGCTTGGGCTGATGCCAGTGTTCAGCTTCGGCAAGCTGGACTGCAAAGCGCCGATTATTTAACTCCTCGACGCTGATCGCGCGTTTATCCGATAAGCTGTTCGCGAGCTCGAATTGGCTCTTGGCTTGTGCCAAACGTGCTGCAATTTCTGAGACTTTTGCTAAGGCTGGTATCAGTTGTGCTTGCTGTTCACGATCATCAATCTTAAATAACTTATCGCCAATCTGCACTGGGCTGCCTTCATGCACATACAGCTCGACCACAACACCAGACACAGGCGTGCCAACAACGATATTTCCAGTACTCGCCTCGATAATCCCTGCTCCAGCCACATAGCTCGGGAAAGGTGATTTTGGCGACTGAACGATTGGTTCGGATGATGGGGATTGCCTATTGCCAATCAGTACCATCGTCACGGCAAGCAGTAAACCAATCAGTGCGAGTATGGGGAGCAAGTATTTACGTATCATTGTACTTATGCCTCCTCGGTTTGAATGCTTATATCAGCAATCTTGCCATCATCCATGTGTGCGATTCGGTCAGCAAACTCATAAATACGCGTGTCATGTGTCACGACGACCAACGCACGATCTGGCGCTTGCGCCACATTGCGCAAGATCTGCATCATGGCATGTCCCGTGGCATGATCCAGACTACTCGTTGGTTCGTCACAAATAATAATTTTAGGCTCATGCACAAGTGCACGCGCGATGGCGACACGCTGCTGCTGTCCACCACTGAGTTGACTGGGAAGTGCATCTTCGCGTCCCGAAAGTCCCACCTGATCCAGCACGACCTGAGCACGTTGCAAGGCAACCTTACGCTCTTCTCCGCTGATTAATAGCGGCACAGCAACATTTTCAGCAATGCTCAATGAGTGAAGTAAGTTAAAAGTCTGAAAAACAAAACCAATAGAAGTACCGCGAAAACGTGCGCGCTCAGCCGTGTTCATCTCTTCCATGTCTTTGCCGAGTATGCTGCATGTGCCTGCATCACGTTTCAAAATCCCCCCGATAATTGAAATCAGGGTTGTTTTTCCACAACCTGAAGGACCAGCCAAAATCAGTAACTCCCCTCGATAGACCTCAAGATTGATCCCTCGCAATGCGGTCACTTTGGCTTCACCGACCCCATATTCTTTGGTGACAGCAGAACACTTGATGAGGACATCCTGACTCGACTTCATAGTTGTTGTCCTTATGTCTGGTCGCAGAAAATGTTTTACTTCACCAAGTACAGTCTCTCGGCTTTTATATTCATGCCCGCTACGTTATGGCTAAGTGTTATGGCGGATCTCGCAATTTTTTAGATTAAAATTTATTCTAATTAATACCATATACTATGGCATAACCGCAGATCAATGGAATTTTTAGCACTCCAAAATTGAACTACGCAGTAGGATGCTAATTACACTAAAGTCAATCCTACTCTGTTTTTATAATGTCAGATGTAACCGTATGCATTCCTCTCGCTTAACCATTAACTTCATTAAGACTAATAGCATTGTTTAAGAGAATACATTTACCTAGCGCATAAAAAACACTCAATCTAAAGACACCCTATTCTGTGGTTCTATTGGGTTATCTATAGGCATAAAAAAAGGCTTAAACCCTTTAGATTTAAGCCTTTCCGCTTTATATAACTTCATATTCAGTCATATTAAGCTAGGTATTTGGTGGGGTGGCGTCAATTGAACCAAACATTTAAAATATTGATTAATATAAGTTTAATTAAATAAAAAAATTAAACCATACAAAACACCATACAAAAAAATGAATTTATCGATAAATTATTGACTAGAGTGCAACAAGTTCAGCTATTTTTTCCGCAACTATCTCCAACGTATCTTCAGATGTATCAAGACCACTTCTTGAAGCTAACATTGGACTGACATCTCTAAGTGCCTCGTACGTTGTATTATGTACAATTGGAATCAAACGGTTACCAGCTAGAAGAGTTGAAAGCTCTTTATCTGCTACACCTTCTTTAGGTAAGCGCGACAACAAAGCTGGTGTTACCAAAACGAGTCCAACTTTAGAATTAGCCAAACCTTTATCAATTGCTCTCATCATTGGAACACCCAAACCAAGGTCTTTTTCACTAAACCAAACTTTTACACCAGCAGCCTCTAGAAAATCGTGTAGTTGTTTAGCAGATTCCTTACGATCATCCCATGCATGGCATAAAAACACATCACGAAGGTCAGGCTGCTCAGAAGCTTTTTTCTCGATTACCTCTCTGACAGGTGTTAGGGATGTTACTTCATTTGTCGTATATACAAGAGAGGAGCCTGTTTTAGCCCAGCGAGGTTTTGAAACACTTTTTGAACTCCCACTGCCCCCAGCTCTACTAGAATCACTATAGGTGCTACTAGACCCATTATAAGAACTACCAGAACTATATGATGATGAGTAAGAATAACTACGAGAACGAGAACCATATCTGTTACGACATGCTGGGCAAGCCGCAGCAGCTGCAGCAGAACTATGGCCTCGAACAGGAGCTGTACATCTAGACATTTATTTTCCTTTTTTATGATTTATTCACATTTAGGTTTTAATTAAGCGATTAGCCTATTTTACAACATACTACTAACAAACTAAAAAATAAAAATAATTTTATGAATAACTTAACAAGCTGATATAGCTTCTTCGATTAAAATATCATTAACACAAAGAACAGCGAATTTAAATTATTAGCTTCTTTCAAAGACAAGGCTCGTCCCTAAGGGATCGAGCCTAATTTCATTTGTTAACACTCTTTGTTGAGCAGATGATTACGCCTGTACTGGCGGTTCAATTTTTTCATGCCGACTGAGGCCATATTCCATTTCATATTTCTACTGCTAGGCAATAGTTTTATGCTTGTCTAATCTGGAAGGACAAGCCACGATTTTTTCATGCTGGTGTAGCATTATCCCGATTTAGGTCTCAGGCAAACCCGTATAAATATATTTTCATCAGTGACCAAACTTCAGAATACTTACACTGTACCAATCTCGGCCTAGTCAGAGAGACCAATCCCCGACTGAGAAACATGACCAGTGTTTCATTAACCTTTCTTTTCTACATATTGTCCAACATGCTCACGCATGTGCCGACTCAAGTTTTCGCAATGAGCATCCCGACTGAAAAAAAATCGAAATGTTTTAGGATTCGCTTTAAGCTAGCTATCTCATTTTATCCAACCGACCTAAAAAACAGAGTGTTTTTAAAAATTACTAATGTTTAAAACATCACTAATAATTAAATATTATTTAGGTCGGGAATTACAATTTCCACAATTCATCTTGAACTAAAGTACCTCAAGTTTAATTGTTTTATATGCGCTACTCACCATCGCTCCCACACTGAAAAAATACAACAGACTTTTAACCAATTTAAGCCTTTTTATTCAGTGCTTCCCAAGTTATTTCAAAGTGTCTTAATGTGCAGACCGTTTATCCTCTCGCCTGTATACATGCTTCCTGTTTCCCCCGACCGTAGTTCCTTAAAAAATATCGGGATATGATGTATACATAACTTT